>NZ_JBEXDT010000010.1:0-122252 GCF_040605905.1 Nonomuraea sp. NPDC005501
CCAGGCCGCCGCCCGGTCGTCCTGTGTGTCGTCCAGTGCCTGTTCCAGGTCGACGCGGTGCGGCAGGGCCGACGGGGCGACGGTGAGTGAGGCGGTGGCCACGGCGGCGGCGATCGCCGGGTGTGCCGCGCTGATCGTCGGCGGCGGCGCGGGAGCCGGCGGGCACGGCGGCCAGATGGTGTCCGGAGTCCTGATCGCGCTGCTGGGCGGCCTCATCTACGCCTTCTACGCCGTCACCGCCGCCCGCGCCATCTCCGGGGGCGCGCCGTCCGGGGCGGTGATGGGCGTGCTCTTCGGCGGCGCGGCCGTGATCATGCTGCCGGTGCTGCTCTGGCGCGGCGTGGAGTGGCTGGCCGAGCCGCGCGCCCTGGTCGCCGCCCTCTACCTGGGGCTCGCCTCCACGGCGCTGTCCTACTTCCTGTACGGCAGGGGTCTGCGGAGCACGCCGGTGGCCACGGCCGCCACGCTGGCCCTGGCCGAGCCCGCGGTCGCCGCCCTGCTCGGCCTCGTGGTGCTGCACGAGCGGCTGGCCCCGGTGTCGGTGGCGGGGCTCGCCCTGCTGGCGGTCAGCCTGGCCGTCGTGGCCGTTCCGGAGCGGGCTCCCGCGCCCGGCCCGGCCGAGCGGGCCGTCCCCGAGAGGGCGGGGCGTTAGAGTCTCAGCCGTGACATCGCCCCTCAGACCCGTGTCCGCCGTCGACGCCCTGGCCGGCGAGCTGCGCCGCCGGGTGCTGTCCGGTGAGGTCGCGCCGGGCACGCCCCTGCCCGAGCAGGAGATCGCCGCCACCTACGGCGTGGCCAGGCCCACGGTCCGCGAGGCGCTGGCCACGCTCGTCCACGAGGGCCTGCTGCGCCGCGAGCGCAACCGCAGCGCGTACGTCCCCGAGGTGACGCCGGCCGACCTCGACGACCTCATGTACGTGCGCCGCCCGCTGGAGGACCTGATGGCCACGGCCGTGGCCGGGCGGCGGGTCCCGGAGGCCGACGCGGCGCTGGCCCGCCTGGAGGCGCTGCCCGCCGAGGCGCCCTGGTCCGACACCGTGGCCGAGCACATGGCGTTGCACGGGGCGCTGATCGTGGCGGTGGGCAGCCCGCGCCTGGAGCGCCTGTACGGCGCGCTGGCCGCGGAGACCAGGCTGGGGCTGGTCCGGCTGCGCGAGGTCTACGAGGACCGCGAGGTGCTCGTGCGGGAGCACCGGGAGCTGCTGGACACGATCGCGGACGGCCCGGTGGAGGCGGCACGGGCCGCGGTCGCCGCCCATCTCGGGCACACGTGGGGCGTCGATCCCGCCGAAGGAGGACCGTCCCGAAGCTGAGGCCGGGCGCGAGCCCTTGCGGTACGCCCCTCCGACTCGCGAGAATCGCGGCCATGCACGGCAACGCGATGCCGGACTCCTACGTGTACGTCACGGAGGAGGGCGTGACCCGTCACTACGCCGACGGAAGCGTCGAAGCTCTCGCCTGGGAGGACGTCGTCGAGGTCCGCGTCGCCGCCGAGACGGACACCGAGGTCCTGTACATCCTGCTCGCCCGCGACGGCGAGGGCTGTGTGGTACCGAGGTCGGCCACCGACGCGACGTTCCTCGCCCGCCTGCGTTACCTGCCGGACTTCGACCTGGAGCGGCTCCAGCGCGCCGGCGAGTCGGCGCGGGACGGGGCCGTGGTCGTCTGGCGCAGCCCCGACCCGCCGTCCACACTGCCGGACCTGGAGTACGACTAACGCGCCCCGCAGACCTGGACCGGTGCGACGTCCGGAAGGC
Source organism: Nonomuraea sp. NPDC005501 (assembly GCF_040605905.1). Taxonomy (NCBI): domain Bacteria; kingdom Bacillati; phylum Actinomycetota; class Actinomycetes; order Streptosporangiales; family Streptosporangiaceae; genus Nonomuraea; species Nonomuraea sp. NPDC005501. The sequence goes on from NZ_JBEXDT010000010.1 coordinate 1,758, forward strand.
TGGCCGTCCACTCCTGCTCGGTGAGCGTCCGGTCGAAGCGGGCGCACAGTGCCTCCGCCACGGCCAAGGGCGCGACGGGATACTCGTGCCGGAGGCCGTCCTGGTCGAAGGTGATCAGACGGGTGCCGTCGGGGGTGAAGGCCACCTGCTGGACGCTCCCTCGATCGTCGTCCAGCAGCGCGCCGACGGACTGGCCGCGAGCCAGGTCGTAGAGGCGCGTCTTGCCGTCGGCGCCCACCACGGCGGCCAGATCCTCCTTCGGCGACACGGCGAGCTGCGCGCCAGGCCTGCCGGCCGTGCCTCTGATGACCGTCCGGGGCGAGCCGTCCCCGTTCCAGACCGTGAGGCGCCCGTGGTTGTCCGCCGTGACGAGGTCTCCGGCCCGGGTGAACGCGGCGTAGGCCAGGCTGGTCGTGCGACCGCCGGCGCGCAGGCCGGCGCCGGCGGGCTTCCCGGTGGCGGTGTCCAGCAGGCCGGGCTCCTGCGCCAGCACGGCGAGCCGGGATCCGTCGGGGCTGAAGGCGACGTTCGTCAGCCTGGTCAGCTTGGCCGACCACACGGCGCGGCCCGCCTTCCAGTCCCACAGCTGGAGCGTGGACTTCGTCGAGTCGTCAGACAGGGAGAGCTGTACCGCGACCTTGCTGCCGTCGGGGCTGAAGCCCAGCAGGAACCCTTCGCCGACGTCGCTCAGGGTGAGCCGTTTGATCTCCTTCCGGGTGGCGGTGTCGTGGATCCGCAGGCGGGTCGTGTTCGTGACGTCGTCGGCCCCCTCTTCGGAGATCTCGAAACTGCTCAGGGCGATCATCTTGCCGTCCGGGCTGAAGGCAGCACCGGTGAGGTTGAACTGACCGTCGAGACCGCCGCGCAGCAGCAGGTCGCGCCCCTTGGCACCGCGCACGTAGGCGTTGTAGCCCCGTTCGCCGCCGCGGTTCTCCACGCTCAGCGTGCCGTCCGGGCTGATCGCCATCGTGGTGGCCTCGGCGTCGGCCGGTCCGGTGAGTGCCGAGATGTCGAGGGAGAACACGCGGTCCTCACTGAGGTAGCGCAGCACCTTCCCGCCGGGGTCGAATCTCGGCTGCGGCGACATCGCCTCGGCCGCCCACTCGGTGACGTCGGACGCGGAGCCGACGGTGAGCGTGGTCAGGAGCGTTCCGCCGCCCCAGAGCTGGATCTGCTTCTCCGTCGCCGAGGCGAGCAGCTTGTCGTCGTGGCTGAGGACCACGCGTCCCTGGTTCCAGGCGGTGGGGCCGATGTCGATCACTGCGGTGGTGGTGAAGCTCTCCTGGTCCGCCAGATCGGCCGCGCCGAGTCGCCAGCCCGGCAGCACCTCCAGCAGCCAGCCCTTCTTGGTGACCGCGAGCGGACCGGGGCAGTACTTGCACGGTTCCTGCGCCGGTCTCGTACCGGTGAGCCTCATACCGGGCAGCGCGAATCTGCCGATCGTCTTGGTGTCGCGGTACTGCATGAAGATCGCCGACCCGTCGGGCGTCATCGCGCCGCCCCAGACACCGGGGATCTTCGCGTCCCGGCCGGTCTTCAGGTCCCAGAGGGTGTCGTCGGCGCTCGCCCCGCGCACCATGACATAGCGGTCGACCGTGCCGAACCTGATGGCCGCCCCGTCGGAATCGTCGCCGCCGATGGGCTTGTCGAACCGCCAGCTGCCCCTCGCCTTGCCGGTCTTCACGTCCCAGGCGTACGCGCCCTTGCCGGTCAGGACCGCGAGCACCGCGCCGGACGGGCTCAGCGCCACGTCGATCGGCGTGCCCATGACGTCCAGCTTCAGCTTCCCGACCTGGGTGCGGCGGACCACGTCCCACAGCCGGGCCTCGCCGTCGCCGACGCTGACCAGGGTCCTGCTGTCGGCGCTGAGCGTGCGGAGCGTGTCGGGGCCGGTCACCGGGTCCTGGAACATGGCGGTCTCGCGCTTGGCGAGGGAGTCGTTCATGGCCTTGCGGGTCTGCGGGGTCGGGTCGAGCCGCCAGGCCGCGACGCTGAGCAGGTCCCCGAGGCGCGGGTCGGTGGCGCGGATGGTCCCGGCGGCGGCCGCGATCCTGGCCGCCTCGGACATGCGGAACCGGTCGTTGGCCACCCGGCTCTGCCAGACCGCCACCCCCGTCGCGGCCAGCGAGACCACCAGGAGCACGGCCATGGCCAGCGACACCATCCGGGTCCTGCGGGCTCTGCGGCGGCCCAGCGCGGCCCCCGCGTCCAGGAAGTCGCGCTCGAAGCGGATCAGCGTGATGTCCCGCCGGCCGGTGGCCGCCCACTGCAGCGCGTTCTCCAGCGAGCGCCCGGCGAGCAGGTCGCCGTCCCGCCGGCCGCCGTCGTCCCACCGCCGGGCGGCGCTCAGGATGTCGCGGTGGACGGCGAGGCCGTCCCGGTTGGCCTCGATCCAGTCGCGCAGCCGGGGCCAGGCGTGCGGCAGGGCCGGCCGGGTCAGCCGCACCTCGTCGCCGTCGACCTCCAGGAGGTAGGCGAACACCCGCAGCACGCCCCGCGCCTCCGGGAACTCGCTCAGGCGGGCCCGCCGCAGGGACAGCTCGCCGTCCTCGTCCACCGTGACCAGGCGCAGGAACACCTGCGCGGCCAGCTCCCGATCGGCGGGGCTGAGCAGGCCGTAGGCCTCCTCGGCCAGCGGGCCGAGGCCGGGGTCGTGCGCCTGCGTGGCGAGATGCGACGCCCGGCCGCCCTCCGCGAGCAGCCGGGCCGTGTCGAGCCGCCCGTCGCCGCGGATCAGCGCCAGCAGCAGGGCGCGGGCCGTCGGCCTCTGCAGCGGGTCCTTGCGCAGCGCGGCGTGGACCAGCGGGCGGAGCTGCTCCGGCAGGCAGGTGAGGTCGGGCTCGACCGACATGACCTGGTGCATGACCGCGCCGAGCGTCTCCGCCTTGAACGGGTCCTTGCCGGTCGCGGCGAACAGCATGATCCCGCCCCACGCGAACACGTCCGCGGGAGCCCCCGCCCGCTCGCCCGTGAACACCTCGGGCGCCATGTAGGTGGGGGTCCCGGAGATCAGCCCGGTCGCGGTCAGCGACATCTCCAGCGTGCGCGCGAGCCCGAAGTCGATCACCCGGGGCCCGTCGGGGCCGAGCAGCACGTTGTCCGGCTTCATGTCGCGATGGATCACGCCCGCGTCGTGGATGGCGGTCAGCGCGGTGGCGACGCCGGTCGCGAGCCGGTGCAGGTCGCCTGGGGTGAACACCCTGCCCTCGCGCACGGCCGCGCCCAGGCTGGGCCCTTCCACGTACTCGCTGACCAGGTACGGCCGGGGCCCGGTGAGGTCAGCGTCGATCAGGCGTGCCGTGCAGAAGGAGGAGATCCGCTGGGCGGCGGTGGCCTCGCGCTGCAGGAGTCCCACGTCGGAGCCGTGCAGCATCTTGATGGCCACCCGGAGTCCGGCGCTGTCGTATGCCTCGTAGACCACGCCCTGGCCGCCCGCGCCCAGTCGCCCGGCCAGCCAGTAGTCCCCGATCCGCGGCGGATCACCCGCAACAAGAGTCACAGGAGCTTGGATGTGCAACATCGCCGCGAAGTTCGCGGATGTGCCGGTCTCCGCCCAGACCACCCATCTCTGCCCGGCCCGTAATTCCATCGTCATTGCCGTTTTAAACCGCTGACCGGCGTAATTCACGTACGACGCACGAACACGGACTGATCGCTCCGTCAACCCCTCGAACACCTCGACCGGCGTCCACTTGTGGACATATGTCGTTATTCCCCGCTAAGGAATTGATCTTTACTCTTTAGTGGGGGTCGCCGCCCATTGATCTGTCCAACGAGACATGTCATCAGGAAGCGTTCGGAGAACGTTCAGGCAAATGCGGTGCACGGAGTTGCCAGGGTGGTGTTATGAGGGTGGGGGTTGGGGAGTCCGATGTCGCGCTCCTCGAGGCCGTTCCACACCACGCGTCGAGCATCTGGACGCGGGCGTACCTGCGGGTCCTGTGGGGTGGTGACGCCGCGTGCGCGCTGGTCGCGTGCGTCTGCGTGCTGGGTGTCCGGCTGCTGTACGGCGCGTTCGTCCCGGTCGTCGAGTACGCGCTCGGCGCCGGGCTGGTCGTGGTCTGGCCGGTCGTGCTGCTGATGGGCGGCGCGTACCGGGAGCGCGCGCACGGCGAGGGAATGGAGGAGTTCAGGGCGGTATTCAACGGCGGCGCCACTTTGATGGCGTCCGTGGCCATCGGGGCCTACGCCACGCAAACGGTGGTCGCGCGGAGTTTCGTCATGGCGATGCTGCCGCTCGCGCTGCTGTCCACGCTTTACTTCCGCTACAGAATGCGCAAACGTTTGCACCGTCGTCGCGCGGTCGGCGAATACCTGCGCCAGGTCATCGCGGTCGGTCACCGTGAAGCGATTCTCGACCTGGTGATGCAGTTCAGGGGCCAGCCGTACCATGGCATGCGGGTCGTTGGAGCGTGCCTACCGCTCGACCGCATGGACGACGACCTCGAAGGGATTCCCGTGCTGGGGTCCTTCGGCGAGGTGTCGCAGGCCGCGGCGCGGGTGCGGGCCGACGCGGTGGCGGTGCTGGCATGCCCCGAGATGGACGGCGTGGCGCTGCGCAGGCTGGCATGGAGCCTGGAGGCCGAGCGCACCGACCTGTTCGTGGCGCCGGCGCTGATGGACGTGGCCGGGCCGCGCATCAGCATCAGGCCCGTGGCCGGGATGCCGCTGCTGCACGTGGAGCACCCCGAGTTCGACGGGGCCAAGCAGGTGGTCAAGAGCGTGTTCGACCGGTGCGTGGCGGGGCTGGCGCTGCTGCTCATGGCGGTGCCGCTGTGGGCCGTCGTGCTGCTGGTCCGCGTCACGAGCCCCGGGCCGGCGCTGTTCTACCAGACCCGTGTCGGCAGAGGCGGCCAAGAGTTCCAGGTCGTGAAATTTCGGACAATGGTGGTGGATGCGGAGCGGCTCAAGGACACCCTCATCCAGGACAACGAGCTGGACGGCGTGCTGTTCAAAATGCGGAACGATCCAAGGATCACCCGCGTGGGGGCCTTCCTGCGCCGATACTCCATCGACGAGCTGCCGCAACTGGTCAACGTGGTCCGCGGCGAGATGTCCCTCGTCGGCCCGCGCCCGCCGCTGCCCGAGGAGGTCGCGCAGTACGGCGCGGACGTGCGCCGCCGCCTCGTCGTCAAGCCCGGCATGACCGGGCTCTGGCAGGTCAGCGGACGTTCCGACCTGACCTGGGAGGAATCCGTCCGCCTCGATCTGCGCTACGTGGAGAACTGGTCTCTCGTCCTCGACCTGCAGATCCTGTGGAAGACATGGTCCGTCGTCACCCGCGGAGAAGGGGCTTACTAGAGGTGAAAGCACTCGTGCTCGCCGGAGGGGCGGGCACCCGGCTCAGGCCCATCACCCACACCTCCGCCAAGCAGCTCGTCCCCGTCGCCAACAAGCCTGTGCTCTTCTACGGCCTGGAGGCGATCGCGGACACCGGCATCCGGGAGGTGGGCCTGGTCGTCGGCGACACCCAGGCGGAGATCGAGGCGGCCGTCGGCGACGGCTCGGCGTTCGGGCTGGAGGTGACCTACCTGCGCCAGGAGGCGCCGCTCGGCCTGGCCCACGGCGTGCTCGTCGCCCGCGACTACCTGGGCGACGACGACTTCGTCATGTACCTCGGCGACAACTTCATCGTCGGCGGCATCGACGGCATCGTGCGCCGGTTCGCCCGCGAGCGGCCCGCCGCCCAGATCATGCTCACCAAGGTCAGCGACCCGCGCCAGTTCGGCGTCGCCGAGCTGGACGAGCGGGGCCGCGTCGTCGGGCTGGAGGAGAAGCCCGTCCGGCCCAAGAGCGACCTCGCGCTGGTCGGCGTCTACCTGTTCACCCCGGCCGTCCACGAGGCGGTGGCGGAGCTCAAGCCGTCCTGGCGGGGCGAGCTGGAGATCACCGACGCGATCCAGTGGCTCATCGAGGCCGGCCTGCCCGTGGAGTCCACGGTGATCTCCGGCTACTGGAAGGACACCGGCAACGTCGTGGACATGCTGGAGGTCAACCGCCTGGTCCTGGAGTCGCTGGAGCCCCGGGTGAGCGGCTCGGTGGACGAGGCCAGCGAGCTGATCGGCCGGGTCGTCGTCGAGCCGGGCGCCGTGGTGACACGCTCCCGCGTCGTGGGCCCGGCCGTCATCGGGCCGGGCGCCCGCGTCGAGGACGGCTACGTCGGCCCGTTCACCTCCATCGGGGCGGACTGCGTGATCGCGCGCGCCGAGATCGAGTACTCGATCGTGCTGCCCCGCAGCTCCATCCGGGGCGTCAGCCGCATCGAGCCGTCGCTCATCGGCCACGACGTCGAGGTGACACCGGCGTCCGCCTCTCCCCGAGCCCACCGCCTCGTGCTGGGCGATCACAGCAAGGTGCAGATCAGCCAATGAGAATCCTCGTCACCGGCGGCGCCGGTTTCATCGGCTCCCACTTCGTCCGGTCGCACGGCCGGGACGACGTGACCGTGCTGGACAAGCTCACCTACGCGGGCCGCCGCGCCAACCTCGACGGCGTCCGGCACACGTTCGTCCACGGCGACGTGTGCGACGCGGGGCTGCTCGCCGAGGTGGTGCCGGGCCACGACCTGGTGGTGAACTTCGCCGCCGAGTCGCACGTGGACCGCTCGATCGAGGGCGCCGCCGAGTTCGTCCGCACCAACGTGCTCGGCACGCAGACGCTCATGCAGGCGTGCCTCGACGCCGGAGTCCCCCGGGTCGTGCAGGTCTCGACCGACGAGGTGTACGGCACCATCGACAGCGGCTCCTGGGACGAGTCCGCGCCGCTCCAGCCGCGCTCCCCGTACGCGGCGTCCAAGGCGGGCGGCGACCTGATCGCCCGCTCGTACGCGGTCACCCACGGCCTGCACGTGTCGATCACCCGGTGCGGCAACAACTACGGCCCCCGGCAGTACCCCGAGAAGATCATCCCGCTGTTCGTCACGAACCTGCTGCGCGGCCAGAAGGTCCCGCTGTACGGCGACGGCCTGAACGTCCGCGACTGGATCCACGCCGACGACCACTGCGCGGGGATCGACGTCGTGGCCGCGAAGGGCGAGCCGGGCGAGGTCTACCACATCGCGGGCACCGCCGAGCTGACCAACCGGGAGCTGACCGGGCGCCTGCTGGAGGCGTGCGGCGCCGGCTGGGACCTGGTCGAGCACGTCGAGGACCGCAAGGGCCACGACCGCCGCTACTCCCTGGACGACACGCGGCTGCGGGCCCTCGGCTACCGCCCGCGCGTCCCGTTCGACCAGGGGCTCAAGGACACCGTCGCGTGGTACGCCGCCCACCGCGACTGGTGGGAGCCGATCCTGCGGGGGGAGAGCGCGTGAGGTGGCTGATCACGGGCGGCGGCATGCTGGCCGCCGACGTGCTGCGCGCCGTCGTGGCGTCGGGGGAGCCGGCGCTGCTGCTGGGCCGCTCCGAGCTGGACGTGACCGACCGGCGCGCGGTGCGGGACACGGTGGCGGCCCGCCGCCCCGGCGTGGTGGTCAACTGCGCGGGGTGGACCGCCGTGGACGACGCCGAGACGCACGAGGCCGAGGCGCTGGAGGTCAACGGCCACGCGGTGGCCACGCTCGCCGAGACGTGCTCGGCGGCCGGGGCGCGGCTGGTGCAGATCTCCACCGACTACGTCTTCGACGGCACCAGCCGCGAGCCGTACCGGGAGGACGCCCCGACGCGCCCGCTGAACGCCTACGGCCGCACGAAGCTCGCCGGGGAGCTGGCCGCGCTGGAGCACGGCCACCACGTCGTGCGCACCGCCTGGCTGTACGGCGCCGCCGGCCCCAACTTCGTGCGCACCATGACCCGGCTGGCCCGCGCGGGCACGGCCGCCGACGTGGTGGACGACCAGCGCGGCCAGCCCACGTGGGCCGCCGACCTGGCCGCCTTCGTGCTGCGGCTCGTCCGGTCCGGCCTGCCTCCGGGCGTCTACCACGGCACCAGCGCGGGCGAGACCACCTGGTGGGGCCTGGCCCGTGAGGTCTACGCCCTGTGCGGGGCCGATCCCGGTCTGGTGCGCCCCGTCCCGAGCAGCGCGTACCGGCGTCCGGCGGCGCGGCCGGGCAACAGCGTGCTCGCCCACACCAGGTGCGCGTCGATCCGCCCGTGGCGGGAGGCGCTGCGCGCGGCGTGGCCCGCGCTGGCCGGGGAGCCGCCGCGGCTCCCGGCCGGGGTGGGGGAGGCGGGGCCTCAGTGCGGCGCGGCGTAGAACTTCACGCACTCCTCGTAGCCGGGCAGCAGCCCCGCCGCGCGCGCCTCGCCGAGGGTGGGCGCCGCCGCGTCCTTGTCCGACAGCACCGGCTCCACGTCCTCCGGCCAGGCGATCCCCAGCGCGGGGTCGAACGGGTGGACGCCGTGCTCGCCACCCGGGTTGTACGGCTGCGAGCACAGGTAGACGACCGTGGCCCGCTCGCTCAGCGCCATGAACGCGTGGCCGAGCCCCTCCGCGATGAGCATGGCCCGCGGCGTCTCGTCGTCCATCCGCACCGCGTCCCAGCGGCCGAACCCGGGCGAGCCGACCCGAAGGTCCACCACCACGTCCAGCACGGCGCCCGCCACGCACATCACGTACTTGGCCTGGCCCGGCGGCACGGCCGCGAAGTGCACGCCACGGACCACGCCACGGTGCGAGACCGAGCAGTTGACCTGCGCGGCCTCCATGGGGTGCGGCAGCCCGGCCGTACGGAAAGCCTCGAAGAACGAGCCGCGGAGGTCGGCGTGGACACGTGGCGTGTGCAGCCACGCCCCTTCGACCGAGAGGGGATCCATGATCGCAGGATGCCACGGTCCGAACCCCGCACCTATACCTCGAGAAAGGGATCTTCCCCATGACGGCCGTCCTCTCCAACAGCACGGTGACCGACGACCGGCGGCGCGACATGCTGTTCCGGGGTGACCTGTTCGTCCACTCCGCCTCGCCGGCGGCCACGGAGCTGGTGCGCTTCGCCCGGGAGCTGGTCGCCGACGCGTTCGGCGCGCGCGACCCGGAGACCGCGCAGCACGACATGCCCGTGGAGGACTTCGCCCGGCTGCTGGCCGAGCTGAAGCCACGCTTCATCCACCATCCGAGGTGCAAGGAGCTGGTGCCGGCGCTCATCGAGGAGCGCGGCTGCGACCCGTCGCTGACCTACTTCGACGTGCCCCGCTTACGCACCTCCACCTCGCACGACTACCTGGTCTCGGGCATCTCGTACGCCTTCCACCCGCACCGCGACTGCTGGTACTCGGCCCCCTTCAACCAGGTCAACTGGTGGATCCCGGTCTTCGAGGTGGTGCCGGAGAACGTGATGGCCTTCCATCCCGGCTACTTCGACACGCCCGTGCGCAACGGCAGCGCCGGCTACGACTACGCGGAGTGGAACCGGACGAGCAGGCGGACCGCCGCCCGGCACGTCCACGGCGACACCCGGGCCCAGCCGAGGCCGGAGGAGGAGATCGACCTCGACCCGCAGATCCGGGTCGTGCCCGAGCCGGGCGGGGTGCTGATGTTCTCCGGGGCCCACCTGCACTCGACGGTGCCCAACACCTCCGGCCGGACCCGCTTCAGCATCGACTTCCGGACCGTGCACCTCGCCGACGTGCGCGAGCGCAGGGGCGCGGCCAACGTCGACGCCCGCTGCACGGGCACCACGCTGCGCGACTTCGTCCGGTGCCGCGACCTCGCGCCGATGCCCGAGGAGCTCGCCGCGGCCTACGAGGCCGAGGCCGAGGCCCTGGCGCCGGCCGGGGTGCGCTGACGTGGCCGCCGCCTGCCGGCTGTGCGGCTCCACCGGCCTGGCCGGGGTGGTGGATCTCGGCGCGACGCCGCCGTGCGAGTCGTTCCTCCCCGCGGACCGGCTCGACGAGCCCGAGACGACCTACCCGCTGCACCTGCGCGTCTGCACGGAATGCTGGCTGGCCCAGCTCCCGCCGCTCATCACCCCCGAGCAGACGTTCACCGAGTACGCCTACTTCTCCTCGTACTCGACGTCGTGGGTGGAGCACGCGCGGCGCTTCGTCGAGGAGCAGGACCTCTCGCCCGGCGCGTTCGTGGTGGAGGTGGCCAGCAATGACGGCTACCTGCTCCAGCACGTGGTGGAGCGCGGCGTGCGCTGCCTCGGCATCGAGCCGTCGGCCAACGTCGGCCAGGCCGCCCGGGACCGCGGCGTGCCCACGCTCACCGCGTTCCTCACCCCGGATACCGCCCGCCTCGTCCGCGAGGAGCACGGGCCGGCCGACCTGGTCGTCGCCAACAACGTGTACGCGCACATCCCCGACGTCACCGGCTTCACCCGCGGGCTGCGCGCCCTGGTGGCCGACGGCGGGCGGGTCTCCATCGAGGTGCAGCACCTGCTGACGCTCATGGAGCTCAACCAGTGGGACACGATCTACCACGAGCACTTCCAGTACTACACGGTGGCCTCGGCGCGGCGGGCGCTGGCGAGCGGCGGCCTGAGGCTGGTGGACGTGGAGCTGCTGCCCACGCACGGCGGCTCGATCCGGCTGTGGGCGGTGCCGGACCCGACGGCCTCGCCGTCCTACCGGGTGGCCGACGTGCTGGCCATGGAGAAGGCGGCGGGGCTGCACGAGCTGTCCGGCTACCACGACTTCGCGGCGCGGGTGGCGAAGGTCCGGCGCGACCTGCTGCGCTTCCTCGTCGACGCGGCTGACGCGGGCCGCACGGTCGCCGGCTACGGCGCCCCGGGCAAGGGCAACACGCTGCTCAACTACTGCGGCATCCGCCCCGACCTGCTGCCGTACACCGTGGACCGGAACCCGTACAAGCACGGCCGGTTCACGCCCGGCTCGCGCATCCCCGTGCTGCCGCCGGAGCGGATCGCCGCCGACCGGCCGGACTACGTGCTGGTGCTGCCGTGGAACCTGCGTGACGAGCTGGTCGAGCAGCTCTCCTACGTCCGCGAGTGGGGCGGCCGGCTGGTCTTCCCGATCCCCGAGCTGGAGGTGGTGTCGTGAAGGTCGTCCTGTTCTGCGGCGGGCGGGGCACCCGGATGCGCAGCGAGATGCCGGGCGGGGACCTGCCCAAGCCCATGCAGTTCGTCGGGCCGCGTCCCCTGCTCTGGCATGTGATGCGCTACTACGCGCACTTCGGGCACAAGGAGTTCGTCCTCTGCCTCGGCTACGGGGCGCAGCACATCAAGGACTTCTTCCTCGGCTACCGCGAGACGGTCTCGAACGACTTCGTGCTCCGCGACGGGCGCGTGGAGCTGCTGTCCAGCGACATCTCCGGCTGGTCGGTCTCCCTGGTGGACACCGGCGTGGACTCGCCCATCGGGGAGCGCCTGCGCCGGGTGCGCGACCACCTCGACGGCGAGGAGATGTTCCTGGCCAACTACGCCGACGTGCTGACCGACGCGCCGCTGACCGACATGATCCGCCGCTTCACCGCCACCGACGCGGGCGCGTCCATGATGGTGGTGCCGCCCACCAACACCTTCCACGTGGTGGACGTCAGCGAGGCGAACGTCGTCGGCGGCATCACCCCGGTCAGCGCGATGCCGCTCTGGGTCAACGGCGGCTTCTTCGTACTGCGCCAGGAGATCTTCGACCACATCCCGGAGAACGGCGACCTGGTGGCCGACGGCTGCGCCGAGCTGGCCAAGCGCGGTCGGCTGCTCGCCTACCGGCACCGCGGCTACTGGCGGCCCAGCGACACCGTCAACCAGCGGCTGGAGCTGGACCGCTCCTGGGAGCGCGGCGACCGGCCGTGGGCCCTGTGGGAGGCATGACGGTGAGGGGACTCCGGCCGGGCGCGCTGACCCGGGTCGTCGCGCTGGGCGCGCACTGCGACGACATCCCCATCGGCGCCGGCGGCACCCTGCTGACGCTCTGCGCGGGGCGGCCCGGCGTGCGGGTGGACGCGCTCGTGCTGTCGGGCGGCGGCACCGGGCGGGAGGACGAGGAGCGGGCCGCGCTGGCCGCCTTCTGCCCCGGCGCCGACCTGGCCGTCACGGTGCTGAAGCTGCCCGACGGGCGGCTGCCGTCCCACTGGGAGCAGGCCAAGGACGCGCTGGAGGACCTGCGCGCGGAGACCAGCCCCGACCTCGTCCTCGCCCCCTGGCACGGCGACGCGCACCAGGACCACCGCGGCCTGGCCGAGCTTGTCCCCACCGTCTTCCGCGACCACCTCACGCTCGGCTACGAGATCGTCAAGTGGGACGGCGACCTCGGCCGCCCCTCGGTCTACCAGCCGCTGACCCCCGGGACGGCCGAGGCCAAGGCCGGCCTGCTGGAGCGCCACTACCCGTCGCAGCAAGGGCGGTCCTGGTACGACCGGGAGGCGTTCCTGGGGCTGGCCCGCGTCCGCGGCGTCGAGTGCGGCGCCCGCTACGCCGAGGCGTTCCACACCCGCAAGCTCACCATCGACCTGGCTGGAGACTGAACGTGCGGATCCTTCTGACCGGGCACCAGGGCTACCTGGGCACCGTGATGGCCCCCGTGCTGAGAGACGCGGGCCACCAGGTGGTCGGCCTCGACTCGGGGCTGTTCGCCGACTGCGTGCTCGGGCCCGTGCCCGACGACCCGCCCGCCCACGCGACGGACCTGCGGGACGTGACCCCCGACGTGCTCGACGGCGTGGACGCCGTCGTCCACCTGGCGGCGCTGTCGAACGACCCGCTCGGGTCGCTGGCGCCCGAGCTGACCCACGCCATCAACCACCACGCCTCCGTACGGCTGGCCCGCCTGGCCAGGGACGCCGGGGTGAGCCGCTTCCTGTACGCCTCCACCTGCTCGGTCTACGGCGCCTCCGGCGGCGACGGCCTGGTGGACGAGGACGCGCCGCTGCGGCCCGTCACGCCGTACGCGGAGTCGAAGGTGCGCGTGGAGGACGACCTGGCGGAGCTGGCCGACGCCGACTTCTCGCCGGTGTTCCTGCGCAACGCCACCGCGTTCGGCTTCTCGCCCCGGCTGCGTGCCGACATCGTGCTGAACAACCTGGTGGGGCACGCCCACCTGACCGGCGAGGTGCGGGTGCTGTCCGACGGCACCCCGTGGCGTCCGCTGGTGCACGCCCGGGACATCGCCGAGGCGTTCCTGCGCGCCCTCACCGCGTCCCGCGAGGCCGTCCACGGCCGGGCCTTCAACGTGGGCACGGAGTGCAACAACGTGACGGTCGCCGAGATCGCCGCCGAGGTCGCCGAGGCCGTGCCCGGCTCCACACTGGTCATCACCGGCGAGACGGGGAGCGACCCGCGCTCGTACCGGGTGGACTTCTCCCGCGTGCGGCAGGCGCTGCCCGGCTACGAGGCCCGCTGGACGGTCAAGGAGGGCGCGGCGGAGCTGGTGGACGCCTACCGCGCGTACGGGCTGACCAGGCACGACTTCGAGCGCCGTTACACGCGCCTGGCCAGGCTGTCGGACCGGCGCGCCGCGGGCGAGATCACCGCCGAGCTGCGGCCATGACGCCTGACGAGATGCACGCCCTGGTCGAGCGGTTGTACCCGATCTGCCGGAGCATCACCGGCGACGGGGTCCGCCGCACCCTCGACGTGATCGGCGAGCGGCTGCCGCTCACCGTGACCGAGGTGCCGACGGGCACGCAGGTGCTCGACTGGACGGTGCCGAAGGAATGGAACATCCGCGACGCCTACGTCAAGGACCCCTCGGGCCGGCGGGTCGTCGACTTCCACGCCTCGAACCTGCACGTGGTCGGCTACAGCGTGCCCGTCTCCGGCGTGTTCACGCTGGAGGAGCTGCGCCCGCGCCTGCACACGCTGCCGGAGCAGCCGTCCCTGGTCCCCTACCGGACCGGCTACTACGCCGAGACGTGGGGGTTCTGCCTCAGCCAGGAGGTCCTGGACGGGCTCGGCGAGGGGCCGTACGAGGTGCTGGTCGACTCGACGCTCGCCGACGGGTCGCTGACCATCGCCGAGCACGTGCTGCCGGGCGAGCTGCCGGACGAGGTCGTCGTCTCCTGCCACGTGTGCCACCCGTCGCTGGCCAACGACAACCTCGCCGGGATCGCGGTCGCCACGGCCCTGGCGACCCGGCTGGCCGCGATGCCGGGGCGGCGGTACACGTACCGGTTCCTGTTCATGCCGGGCACCATCGGCGCGATCACCTGGCTGGCGCTCAACCGGGACCGCGTCGGCCTCGTCCGGCACGGGCTCACCCTGGCCTGCGCGGGCGACCGGGGGCAGCTCACCTACAAGCGCAGCAGGCGCGGCGACGCCGGCATCGACCGGGCCGTCACGCACGTGCTCAGGGACCGGCCGCACACGGTGCTCGACTTCTCGCCGTACGGCTACGACGAGCGGCAGTTCTGCTCGCCCGGCTTCGACCTGCCGTTCGGCGGCCTCACCAGGACGCCGTACGCGGGCTACCCGGAGTACCACACCTCGGCCGACGACCCCGGATTCGTCACGCCGGAGGCCATGGCCGACACCCTGGACGCGCTGTGGCGGGTCGTCGGGGTGCTGGAGGGGGAGCGCACCTACCTCAACCTCAGCCCCTACGGCGAGCCGCAGCTGGGGCGACGCGGCCTCTACGGATCTCTCGGCGGGAGAAGTGACACGAAACAGGCGCAGATGGCGATGTTATGGGTGTTGAACCTGTCCGACGGGGACCACAGCCTGCTTGACGTCGCCGAACGCTCGGGACTGCCCTTCGAGGCGGTCGAGGACGCCGCGCGGGCGCTGGCCGCCGCCGGACTGGTGAAGGAGATCGCTTGAACCTCAGGGTCGGAGACGTGGTGGAGGTACGCGGCGAAGCCGAGATCCTCGCCACGCTGGACGAGCGCGGCGAGCTCGACGGGCTGCCGTTCATGCCGGAGATGCTGGCGTTCTGCGGTCGCCGGATGACCGTCCACAAGGTCGCGCACAAGCTGTGCGACACGCAGACCCGCAGCGGACTGCGCCGGATGGAGCGCGCGGTGCACCTGACCGGGGCGCGCTGCGACGGCTCGGCGCACGGCGGCTGCCAGACGGCCTGCTCCCTGTACTGGAAGGAGGCGTGGCTGAAGCGGGCGGGGGACGGCGGCGAGGCGTCCCCGGCCGTGCCCGAGGGGCGGCTTCTGCCGTTGCTGGAGGTCAACACCCGCAAGCCGCCCGGGGCGGACGGCGAGGAGCGCTACTCCTGCCAGGCGACGGAGCTGCTGCGCGCGGCCCCGGTCTGCCTGCCGGTCCGCAGCGTCGGCCAGTACGTCACCGACGTGCGCTCCGGCAACGTCGGGCCGGTCCGCACGGTCCACGCGCTGCTCATCGGGGTCTTCAACCGGCTCCAGGCGGTCAGCAGGCGGGTCCTGCCGAAGAGGCTGTGGTTCAGGGAGGGGCTGCGCTGGGGGTTCCTGCGCCCGGGGCTGCGCGGCCGGACGCCCACCGGCTCGCTGGACCTGAGACCGGGCGAGCTGGTCCGGGTCAAGCCGCAGGCGGAGATCCTGGCCACGCTCAACCAGGACATGCTCAACCGCGGCCTCGGCTTCGAGGAGGAGATGGCGCGCTACTGCGGCAAGGTGGTCCGCGTCCAGGCCCGCGTCGAGCGGTGCATCGACGAGCGCTCCGGCCGCCTGCTCACGATGAAGTCCCCCTGCATCACGTTGGAGAGCGTGGTGTGCCAGGGGGTGCACAGCCTCAACTGCCCGCGCGAGTTCGTGCCGTTCTGGCGCGAGATCTGGCTCGAACGGGTCACCCCCTAGCAGGCACGGCCGGGAAAGGCACGGATGGACGAGACGGAGCGCGTCGAGGAGATCGGCGCCCGGGCGGGCCGAGGGCTGCGCTGGAGCATTCTCGGCAACCTCGTCACGAGGGCCGGCTCGTTCGCGATGGGGCTGGTGCTGGCGCGCGTGCTCGCGCCCGAGGACTTCGGCACGTACGCGGTGGCGCTGGCGGCGACGCAGCTCGTCATGCACATCAAGGACGTGGGCATCCAGGCGGCGACCGTGCAGTGGCGGGGCCGCCTGGAGGAGATCGCGCCCACGGCCACGGTGCTGAGCTTCCTGTTCGCCACCGGGCTGTACGGGATCTTCTGGGCGTTCGCCCCGGTCTTCGCCCGGATGGCCGGTGACGGGGAGGCCACGGGCGTCGTCAGGCTGCTCACCTCGATCATCCTCATCGAGGCGTTCACCGCGGTCCGCAGCGCCGCCCTGCTGCGCCGCTTCGACCAGGACAAGCTGACGCTCGCCATCATGGTCGGGTTCGTGGCGAACGCCGCCGTGGCGATCACGCTGGCGTTCGGCGGCGCGGGCGCCTACAGCTTCGCGTGGGGGCAGGTCGCCGCGTCGGTGGTCACCGGGGTGCTGATCTTCGTCTGGGGCTGGGTGCCGGTCAGGATCGCGCTGGACCGGGAGGTCGCGGGCAGGCTGCTGCGCTTCGGCATCCCGTCGGCCCTCGGGTTCGGGCTCGAAGCGGTGCTGATGAACGCCGACTACGTCGTGGTCGGGGACGTGCTCGGGTCCGAGCAGCTCGGCTACTACCTGCTGGCGTTCAACGTGTCGAGCTGGGTGCCGGGCATCATCGGCACCGCCCTGCGCTACGTCTCCCTGCCGAGCTTCTCCCGCCTGGCGGAGGACCCGGCGGCGCTGGCGGAGGGGGTGCGCAGGTCCGTGCCGGTGATGGTGGCCTTCGTGCTGCCGCCCGCGCTGGTCATGGGCGTCCTCGCGCACCCCCTGGTCACCTTTCTGTACGGCGAGCGGTGGGACTTCTCCGCGGGCGTGCTGCGCTGGCTGGCCGTGCTCATGGTGGTGCGGATGCTGATCTCGTTCCTGGCCGTGGACATCCTGACCGGGCTGGGCGCCACCAGGACCACCGTGTGGCTCAACCTCGTGTGGGCCGCCGCGCTGCTGCCCGCGCTGGTGGCCGGGGCGCACCTGGGCGGCATCAGGGGCGCGGCCGTCGCGCACGCGCTGGTGGCCGTGGTCGTCGCGTTCCCCGTCGCCCTGCTCCTCCTGCGCCGCGTCGGTGTGCGGGTCACGCCCGCGCTGCCCGCCCTTGCCCGGCCCGCGGTGGGAGCGGTCGCAGCGGGCGCGCTGATGCTCGTCCTGGACTCGCTGACCTCCGGCGGGCCCGCGCTCGTGCGGCTCGCCGTCGCCGGCGGCGCCGGGCTGCTGCTCTTCGTCCTGGTCGTGGTGCCCGGCGCCGCGCTGCACAAGCTCGTCAGAAGGAGCGCCTGATGGCATTCGACGACACGCTGGTCTCCGTGGGGCTGCCCGTCTACAACGGCGCCGACCGTGTGGAGAAGGCGATCACCTCGGTCCTGGCGCAGGACCATCGCGCGATCGAGCTGGTCATCTGCGACAACGCCTCGACCGACCGCACCGAGGAGGTGTGCCGCGACTGGGCCGCGACCGACCCGCGGATCGTCTACCACCGGCAGCCGGAGAACATCGGGCAGCTGCGCAACTTCAGCGACGCGATCCGCCGCTCCCGGGGGGAGTTCTACCGGTGGGCCGGCGACGACAACTGGCTGGCGCCGGACTACGTCTCCCGTTGCCTGGAGGTCTTCGCCCGGGACGAGCGGCTGCTCCTGGTGACCACCCAGCAGGCGTACACCGGCCCGGACGGCACGACGCGGACCGCGCCGTACACGGGGACCGGCTACCTGTCCGACGACCCCGTGGACCGGTTCGCCGAGTCGCTGCGGATGCTCAACGAGGACCCGTTCGCCATGGACCCGCTGTACGCGCTGATGCGCCGCACCCGCGTCATGGCCGTCAACCGGGGCCCCGTCCTGCTGCGCGAGGACGAGATCTTCGCCGCCCGGATGGCGCTGGCCGGCCCGTGGGGGCACGTGCCCGAGATCCTCGCCGGCCGTGACTGGGAGGCGCAGCGCATGGCCGACATCGCCCGCAAGCTCGGCGCCCCGGCCTGGCACGTGCGCGTCTCCACGCTGCTCCAGTGCAGGGAGCTGCTGCGGGCGCTCGGCGAGGTCGGGCTGAGCCCCGCCCAGCGTCGGAGGGGCCGGGCGATCGTGGCCCGCATGTACGTGCGCAGGCACGGCACGGCTGCCGTCCGCCGGGGCCGCCGGCTCGCCGGCCTGGGCGCCGCGCTGGTCGGCCGGTAGCCCCGGTCACTCCCCGGGCGCCTCGGGGACGGGCCGCGCCCGCGAGAGCCGCTCCCGTACGGCCGCCCGCAGCGCCGCCGCCCCCCGGTGGCGCTGGAACGGCAGCTCGAACAGCGCGGCGAACCCCCGGGCGAACACCACCGAGACCGGCACGGCCAGCGCCAGCAGCACCAGGAACCCGGTCACGCCCGGCTCGAAGCGCGGCGCGACGACGAAGTGGTGCAGCACGACCACCACCGGCGCGTGCACCAGGTACAGGCTGTAGGAGAACGAGCCGAGCGAGCGGACCGGGCGGGTGTCGAGCAGCCGCACCAGCGGCCTCGGCCGCCCGCCCGCCACGGCCGTCAGCAGCAGCCCGGCCGCCGGCGCGAGCGCCAGGTCCACCCAGAAGAAGTGGGCGACCGTCCAGACCGGGCCCTGGACGGCGACGAGGGCGACCACGGGGACGACCGCGCCGAGCGCCGCCCAGGGCAGCGCCGCCCGGACCGGTTGCCGTACCGGCGCGCGCAGCACCCCGGCCGCCAGCACCCCGGCCGCGAACAGCACGGCGAACTGCGGCGTCAGCCGCATCAGCATCCCCACCGCGGGGACCCCGCCCGCGAGCAGGCCCACCGCCACCACGACGACGGTGACGGCCGCCACCATCGCCGCCGCGCCGAGCCGCCGCACCACCAGCAGCAGGAGCGGGAGGGCGAAGTAGAGCTGCGCCTCGATCGCGATCGACCAGAACGCCCCGTTGGGGCTCGGCGAGCCGAACAGGTCCTGCACGAGCAGCCCGTGGAAGACCACGCTCTTCGCCGTGGGCGCTCCCTGGCCCGGCTGCGGCACCAGTGCCCACGCGACCGCGAGGCTGAACACCAGCGCCGCCCAGTACGGCGGCAGGATGCGCCACGCGCGGCGGCGCGCGAACCGGCCCAGCCCGCCGAGCCGCCAGCCGGACCGGGCGGGGGAGACGGCCAGCGAGAAGCCGGACAGCGTGATGAAGACGACGACGGCGAAGTGGCCGTACAGCAGCCAGCTCGCCCAGGCGGGGCCCGTGTCGGCGGGGAAGCCGGGGAAGGAGAGGAGCCGGCAGTGGTGCAGCACCACGAACAGCGCGGCCAGGCCACGGATGCCCTCCAGCCCGCTCAGCCTTCCGGGCTGCTCGGACGGCGCAGTCTCCCCCGACGTCATGCCCACCCCCGCACCGGCCGGTTTCCGGCCACCGTGGAGTTCATCGCGTCAGAACAGGCCGGCGTAACAAAGCGGATGTAACGGGCGTACGGGAAAATGCGATGTTGGCATTGGAACGGTCTTTCGGGGGTTTATGGCTCCCCCGTTGCCGCGCGTATCGGGCAGGGGATAAATGGAATTCTGGACGACCATTCTCGGCCTCGCCCGGCAGAAGTTCATCGCCATCCCGGTCGCCGTCCTCGCCGTCGCATTGGCGTTCACCGGATATCTGGCGATCCCCGAGCGGTACGTGACCAGTGCCTCCATGGTCCTCGTCACCCCGTCGGGCGGCGGCTCCATCGACGGCACCAAGCCCGTCGCGCAGACCAACCCGCTGCTCCAGTTCACCGACGACCTGCGGACCACCGCCAGCATCCTCATCCTGGCCATGAACACCTCTGACGTGTTCGCGTCCGTCGGCGTCACCGAGGACGGGCCCACCGAGCTGACCGTCGACGACGGCCGCAGCAACCCGACGCTGCTGGGCGTGGGCACCACCGGCCCGTTCATCTACGTCCAGGTCGAGAGCGACTCGCCCGCCACGGCCGCCAAGGTCCTGGCGGCGACGCAGGAGCGGCTGCGGCAGGAGCTGGAGGACCGGCAGAACGAGCTGAAGGCGCACCCGATCACCTTCGTGCAGGCCGAGGACGTCGTACGGCTCCCGCCGGAGGCGGACGGCTCGGCCAGGCTCCAGGGCGCCGTCGGCGGGCTGCTGCTCGGGCTGGTGGCCGGGTTCGGGGCGGCGTACGCGGTCGTGCGCCGGAGGCTGTTCCCGCGCACCCCGGTCCCCTCCGAGGACAGGGAGCCCGAGGGGGCGCCGCCGGAGGACCTGGCGCCGGAGCCGGCCGGTGACGGGCCGGGGCCCGCCCCGTCCGGCGATCTGGACGAGACGGGCCCCATCGACGTCGTGCGCATCAACGGCCGCTGACCCCGCGCGGGACCGCGGCTACTTGCGGCGGGCGGCCAGGTCCGCCAGCGCGGGCGGCACCCACCGCCTGGCCGTCTGCCGGAGGCTGGTCTTCCACTCCTCGCCCGGCCGCTGCTTGAACTTGGTGTCGTGCTCGTCCAGCCTCTCCTCGTCCGGGCGGCCGTTGGTGTAGTAGTACAGCGCCATCGAGCGGCGCGCCCGGTCGTCCGGGCAGGTCAGCGGCTCCGGGTGGCCGTGGTTGGCGTCGTCGGTGGTGGCGAACAGGACGAACCGATTGAACACCGGCAGGATCCGGTGCTCGCAGGTGGTCATGTTCTTGTCCCAGAGCTGGAGGTGGCCGCCGTACGACTCCTCCCAGTCCTTGTTGAGGTAGAGCAGCCCGTTCAGCCGGCGGTCGAGGTCGAGCCTGCGGTGCCGGTTGAAGTCGACGTGCACCTTCAGGAACCCGCCGGGCCGGATCTGGTGCAGCCCGCCGCCGTCGTAGTGGGGGTCGGACACGAGGTGCTCGATGCCGGTGAGCCGCTCCAGGAAGTCGACGAACACCTGGCCGTTGAACTCGGCCAGCAGGTGGCGGGTGGCGGGGCCCATGCGCTCGGTGTCGGCGAGCGCGAGCTTGATCTCCCTGGCGTTGTCGAAGCGCTGCCACTCGGGGTCGCGGGGCTCGGGGAACTCGGCGAGCACCGGCTCCAGGACCTCGGCGGGCAGGAAGTCGTCGACGACGACATGCCGGAACGGGCTGGCCTTGAGAAAGCTTTCCCGAAGGCCGTCGGCGAGCGGAAGGAGTTCGTCGCGGCGGAAGGTAAAGCTCTGCACGTGCTGCATCGGTGCTCCCCACCCCTGAATGGACGCGAAATGCCCCGGCAGTGACATCGCGCTGCACCGTTGTCTCGTTACAAATTCCCCGGTAACGCCGCATGCCGGATTAAACGATGACTTGGTGGGAGAACATGGGTTTTCCGGCACGGGGGAGGAAGCGCCTTGGACTTCTGGGGGACGGTCCTGGTCGTGTTCCGGCGGTGGTACGTCACGCTGCCCGCGTTCCTGCTCTCCCTCGGGGTGGCGTTCGCCGTCTACCGGACGGTCCCGGCCGTCTACCAGTCGAGCGCGGTGCTGGTCCTGACCGTGCCCGTCACGGGCGGGAGCGTTCCAGCCAACCCCGACTACCCGAACCCCCGCGTCAACCCGCTGCTCAACTACGACGGCGCGCTCAACGTCTCCGCCTCGATCCTGCTCCAGGCGCTCAGCGCCCCCGAGACCGCGGCGAAACTCGGCGCGCCGCCGGGCGGCGACACCACGTACGTGGTCCACAACGGCAGCGCCAACCCCGAGCTGCTGGCCAACGGCCCCTTCGTGATCATCGAGGCGAAGAGCCCGTCGGCGCAGGTCGCGCACGCCCTCGTCGTCAAGCTGGTGCAGCAGGCCAAGATCGAGATGGTCGCCCGCCAGCAGGTGCTCCAGGCGCCGCCGAGCACGTACATCAAGCTCACCGAGATGGTGACGCCGACCAGCCCGCTGGAGCAGCGCGGCGGCAAGAGCCGGACGGCGGCGGCCGTGCTGGCGCTCGGCCTGTTCGCGGGCCTCACCGCCGGCTTCGCCGCGGAGAGCGTCGCCGCGGCGCTGGACCGGCGGCGGCCGGCATGACCACCTCGGCCGCCTCGGCCACCGCCGCCTCGGCCGGGACCCGGACTCCGCCGGAGGCGTCCGCGCCGCCGGGGCCGCACCGGGCCGACGGCGCCACGCTCGGCGTCGTGTTCGCCGTCATCCTCATGATCGTCCCGGCCCGGCTGGTGTACCGGGGCCTGTCCTTCGCGATCACCCCGGCCGAGTCCGTCGGCCTGTTCGCGCTGGTGTGGTGGCTGTGCGCGCACTTCACCGGCACGCTCGGCGCCGCCAAGGGCCGCACGCTCGTCCGCTCCGCCGTGTTCGTGTACGCCGCCGCGCTGCTGGCCTCGTACGCCTACGCGACGGCCGGCGCGCTGCCCCGGGACGAGGTGGAGCTGGCCGACCACATGCTGATCACCGCGTTCGCCATGATCGGTGTCGTGCTGCTCGTCGTGGACGGGGTGCGCGGGCGGGACCGGCTCGACCTGGTGCTGAAGACGGTCGCCGTGATGGGCGCCGTCCTCGGGGTGGTGGGGGCGGTGCAGTTCCTGTTCGCCTTCGACCCGACGAAGTACATGGTCCTGCCCGGCCTGCGCTTCACCCAGCAGGAGCTGTTCATCCTGGAGCGCAACGGGCTGAGCAGGGTGGCGGCGACCACCGGGCACCCCATCGAGTTCGCGGTCATGTGCGCGATGATCCTGCCGATCGCCCTGCACTTCGCGTTCCAGGCGCGCGAGCGGGGCCGGCCGTCGCTGCGGTGGTGGGTGTGCGCGGCGCTGATCGCGGCCGGGATGGTGTTCTCGGTGTCGCGCTCGGCCTTCGTCGGGCTGGCGGGCGCCGCCGTGGTGCTCCTCATCGGCTGGCCGAAGGTGCGGCGGCTGCTCGCGGCCGGGGCCGCGCTGCTCTTCCTCGCCGGGGTGAAGCTCGTGGTGCCGGGTGTGCTGGGGGCCATCGTCGCGCTGTTCACCAACATCTCCAACGACTCCAGCCTGCGCTGGCGGACCATGGACTACGCCACCGCCGCCACCGAGATCGGCCGGCACCCCTGGCTGGGCCGGGGGCTGGGCACCTGGTACGCCCCGAAGTACCTGGTCTTCGACAACCAGTACATCCTCACGACCGTCGAGACCGGGATCATCGGCGTGCTGGCCTTCGCGGGGCTGTTCGCGGCGGGCATCTGGTCGGCGCTCCGCGCCAGGCTCCTGCTGGCCGACCCGGCGGGCCGCGACCTCGGCCTGACGCTGGCGGCCTGCCTGGTGGTGCCGCTGATCGGCTCGGCCACCTTCGACCTGCGCGCGTACGCGGTGATCACCGGGCTGTCGTTCCTGCTGGTGGGGGCGGCGGGAGCCCTCCTGCGCGAGGCCCGCGCCGCGCGGGCGGCGACCCCCGCCGCGCAGGGCGGACTCAGCCGAGCAGGCGCTCCCGCGCCTCCTTCCACGAGCCCGCCGCGAGATCCCGCGCGCTGATGGCGGTGACCGGGAGCGGCCAGCCGATGGCGAGGTCCGGGTCGTCGTAGCGCACCGTCAGGTCCTCGGCCGGGTCGTGCTCCCTGTCGATCCGGTAGCACACGTCGGCCTGCTCGGTGAGCGCCTGGTAGCCGTGGAAGAGGCCCGGCGGCACGTACAGGTGGGCGAACTCCTTGTCGTCGAGCACCACGCTCCAGCTCTCGCCGAACGTGGGCGAGCCGGGTCGCGCGTCCACCAGCACGTCGTGGATCGCCCCGCGGGCGCACCTGACCAGCTTGGCCTCGCCCCGCCCGAGCCGGCAGTGCATCCCGCGCAGGGTGCCGAGCCGCGACCGGGACTGGCTGTCCTGGACGAACGCGGCCGGGTCGAGCCCGTGCTCGGCGGCCATCGCCGTGTCGAACGTGCGGGTGAAGAAGCCCCTGTCGTCGTGGTGGGGGGTCGGAACGAAGATCAGGACCCCGTCGAACGCGCCTCGCTCCACTCTCATGCGCCCATGATCGCCGCCCGCCCGCCGCACCGGAAGCCCTCGCCTGACCTGGTCGAGCGATCCTCGACCGGCGCGCCGGAATCGCAGGTCGAGCGATCCTCGACCGCCTTAGGTAACGACTTTGTCTCTTATGCCGATTATTTCGTGAAAGGTCGTGATGTTAGGTCGGCTGCGCGAAGGAGCGACACCATTCCGGCGGATCCCTTCCTCACGACCCCCCCGGCGCGCGTGCGCGTCGGAGCGGTCCACATCCTGGCCCTCACCGAGACGGCGGTCGCCGAGCACGTCTCCCGGTCCTGGGCGGACGGCCGGGGCGGCGCGATCGTCACCGCGAACGTGGACATCGTCAGAGCCGCCACCCGCGACCCCGCCCTGGCCGCGCTGGTCGCCCGAGCCGAGCTGGTCGTCGCCGACGGCATGCCGGTCGTGTGGGCGGGCCGCCTGGCCGGGGCCGCGATCCCGGAGCGGGTGACCGGCGCCTCGCTCGTCCACTCCCTGTCCGAGCGGGCCGCGGCGGACGGCCGCTCCGTCTACCTGCTGGGCGGCGACCCCGGCGTGCCCGAGGCCGCCGCGGCGGCGCTCGTGGCGCGCAGCCCCGCGCTGCGGATCGCGGGCACCCACTCGCCGCCGTACGGGTTCGACACCGACGCCGAGGGGCGGCGCGAGGTGGCGGAGCGCGTGCTCGCGGCCCGCCCCGACCTCGTGCTGGTCGGTCTGGGCTTCCCCAAGCAGGAGCGGGTCATCGAGGGCCTGCGGGCCGCGCTGCCCGCCGCCTGGTTCCTCGGGTGCGGCGCGGCCATCCCGATGGCCGCCGGCCGGTTCAGCCGGGCCCCGCGCGCCCTGCAGAGCGTGGGCGGCGAGTGGCTGCACCGGCTCGCCCTGGAGCCGCGCCGCCTGGCCCGCCGCTACCTGCGGGAGGACGCCCCCTTCGCCGTCGCGCTGCTGGCCGGCGCCCTCCTCGGCCGCTTCCGACGCCCTTGACCCGACAAGCTCGACCCGACGCTCCTGAGAGGCCACGCCCGCATGCTCGCGATAGTGATCGTCACCTACTTCAGTGAGCGGGTCGTCGGCGACTGCCTGCGCTCCCTGGCCGCCGCCGGAGCGGGCGACGCCCGGGTGATCGTGGTGGACAACGACTCGGCCGACGCGACCCTCGCGCGGGCGCGGGAGGCGCTGCCCGCCGTCGAGGTCGTCTCCACGGGCCGCAACGCCGGCTTCGGCGCCGCCGTGAACGCCGGGATCGCCGCCGCCCCCGGCTGCGACGTGCTCGTGCTCAACCCCGACATCCGGCTCGACCCCGGTGCGATCACGGCCCTGCGGGAGGCGCTGGCCGAGCCGGGCACCGGCATCACGGTCCCGCGCCTCACCGACGACTCCGGCCATCGGCACCTCTCGCTGCGGCGCCGCCCCACCGTGCTGCGGGCGTTCGGCGAGGCGCTGCTGGGCGGCCACCGGGCGGGCCGCGTCCCCGCGCTGGGCGAGCTCGTCGTGGCCGAGCAGGCGTACGAGCGGCCGGGCACCGCCGACTGGGCGACCGGCGCGGCCTGGCTGGTCTCCCGGCGCTGCCTCGACGCGACCGGCCCCCTCGACGAGCGGTACTTCCTGTACTCGGAGGAGACCGAGTACATGCTGCGCGCCGGGGACCGCGGCTTCGCCGTCCGGTACGTGCCGGCCGCCCGCGCGGTCCACCTGGGCGGCGAGCAGGCCACCTCCAGCCGGCTGTGGGCGTTGTCCGCGGCGAACCGGGTCAGGCTCCACCGGCAGCGTCACGGCCGGCCGCGCGCCCTGCTCATGCGCCTGGCCGTCGCGCTCAACGAGGCGCTGCGCGCCGCCACCCGGGGCGCGAGCGGCGGGGCACGCCACCGGGCAGCCCTGCGCGCCCTGTGGCGCATGCCGCGCTGGCCCCGGGAGACGCCCGAGCCGCCCGGCTACGTCTGCTTCTCCGCCCAGGACTGGTGGTACCACAACCAGGCGCACTCCGACTTCCAGCTCATGCGCTCGATCGCCGCCCACCGCGAGGTGCTGATCGTCAACAGCATCGGCATGCGCATGCCGACCCCCGGCAGGTCCACCCAGGTCCTCCGGCGGATCACCCGCAAGTTGCGCAGCGTCGCCAAGCTCGTGCGCGAGCCGCTGCCCGGCTTCCACGTGATGTCGCCGCTGCCGCTGCCGTTCTACGGCTCGCCCCTGCTGCGCCGCCTGAACGCGGTGCTGGTCCGGGCCCAGGTGGGGGCCGTGTGCCGGGCGCTCGGCATGCGCCGCCCGGTCGTCGTGGTCACCCTCCCCACGGCGTGGGACGTGGTGCGTCCCATGGCCAGGAGGTCGCTGGTGTTCAACCGCTCCGACAGGCACTCGGCGTTCCCCGAGGCCGACGCCGCCACCATCGGCGCGCTGGAGCGCGCGCTGCTGGCCCGCGCCGACCGCGTCGTCTACGCCAGCCGGGCCCTCATGGCGGACGAGCGCCCCCTCACCGGCGACCGGGCGCACTTCCTCGACCACGGCGTGGACCTCGGCCACTTCACCCGCACCGCCGCGCTCCCGCCCGACCTGGCCGCCGTCCCCGGGCCGCGGATCGGCTTCTTCGGCGCGCTGGACGACTTCGTCGTGGACTTCGACCTGCTCGAACGCGTCGCCGTCGAGCTGCCGCACGCGTCGCTGGTGCTCATCGGCGACGCCACCGCGCCGATGGAGCGGCTGACGAAGTACCCCAACGTCCACTGGCTCGGTTTCCGCCCGTACGAGCGGATACCCGGGTACGGGTCGGGCTTCGACGTGGCCATCATGCCGTGGCAGGACAACGCCTGGATCCGGCACGCCAACCCGATCAAGCTCAAGGAATACCTCGCGCTCGGCCTGCCCGTCGTCAGCACGGAGTTCGCCGAGCTGGCCGCCTACACCGGCCGGGTCAGGGTCGCCGCCGGCCACGCCGCGTTCGTCGAGGCCGTGAAGCTCACGCTCGACACGGGCGGCCCGGCGACGGCCGGGGAGCTGCGCGCGTCCGTGCTGGACGCGTCCTGGTCCACGCGGGCCCGCGAGCTCATGGCGCTGGCCGAGGGGGAGCGCTGATGCGGGCCCCCCGCCCGCTCCTCGCCCTGCCGGCCGTCCTCGTCGCGGCGGTCGTGGTCTGGGCCGTGCTCAACCTGCGCCCGGCCGGGCCCGGCGCCGAGAACCCGCCGCCGACCGGCCCGGCGCCTGCCGCGCCCGCGCTCAAGCCCGTCGACTGGGAGGGCGGCCCCGCCTACTACGGTCGCTTCCCGGCCACCGCCGCCGCCGGCTGGACCGACCCCTCCTTCTTCCCGGTCGGCGTCTGGTACGAGTCCGTCATCACCCAGGACGACGTGGACAAGGACCGCGAGGCCGGCATCAACACGTACGTCGAGCTGACCGAGACCAGCGACATGGCGCTCATCAGGAAGAACGGCATGTTCGCCATCACCGGCAAGCCGATCGGGGGCTACGGCGCCGAGACCGTCGCCTGGCTCATCACCGACGAGGCCGACATGTGGGCCGGCCCCGGCGACGACGGCTGGACCGGCAACTTCCCCGGCCAGGGGCCGCTGTGCGTCCCCGACGACCCGCACAAGGAGCGCTGCGGCTACACGGTGATGAAGACGCTCAAGGACCGCCTGCCCAAGAACGACGGCCGGCCCCACTACGCCAACTACGGCAAGGGCGTCATGATCTGGCAGAACGACCGGCAGGCCGGCCGGTTCGTCAACGACTACACCGACCTCGTCTCCCTCGACGTCTACTGGTACACCAGCTACTACGCCTGCCTGGACGCCCAGAACTCGCTGAAGTTCCGGGCCGGCCAGTGCGCCAGGGCCGCCAACTACGGCCTGCTCATCGACCGCCAGCGCAGGCTCGACGCCCTCGACGGCAAGCGGCAGCCCATCTACGCGTTCGTCGAGGTCGGCCGGCCCGCGCCCGAGGACAAGCGGCCGATCGAGCCCGCCGAGCTCAAGGGCGCCGTCATGAGCTCCCTCATCCACGGCGCCCGCGGCGTCGTCTACTTCAACCACAGCTTCGGCGGGCCGTGCCAGAGCCAGCACGTCCTGCGCGACGCGTGCGGCGTGCGGACCAGGCCCGCCGTCATCGAGGTGAACAGGCAGATCAAGGAGCTGGCCCCCGTCCTCAACACCCAGTCGCTCGCCCACGACTTCGGCAAGGGCGTCGACACGATGCTCAAGCGGTACGGCGGCTCCTACTACCTGTTCGCCATGCCGGGCCTGGACGGCGGGCCGGGGACGCGCACGTTCACGCTGCCGCCCGGCCTCCCGGCGGGCCGGGTCGAGGTGCTCTTCGAGAACCGGCGCGTCCCCGTGAGCGGCGGCGCGTTCACCGACGCCTTCGCCACGGAGAGCACCTACCACATCTACCGGATCACACCCTGACGGGCCGCGTACCAGGCGACCGTCCGGCGCAGGCCCTCCTCCAGCCCGACGCCCGCCTCCCAGCCGAGCAGCTCCCGCGCCGGCCCGGTGTCGGCCGCCTGCGGGACGTCCAGCGGCCGGTCCGACATCGCGCCGAAACGCGGCCCGCGGCCGCTCCCCACGATCCGGTGGAGCAGCTCCACCACCTCGCGGACCGACGCCCGCACCCCGGTGCCCACGTCGAACGCCCGCCCCACGGCCCGCCCGCTGGCGCCCGCCGCGGCGAACGCCGCCACCACGTCGTCGACGTACACCCAGTCCGCCACCTTCGCGCCGCTGGTCAGCCGCGGCTCCTCGCCCCGCAGCAGCGACAGCGTCACGTACGGCACCAGCTTCGTCCCGTCACGCTGCCCCGGCCCGTACACCATGGTGGGCCGCACGATCGTGTACGGAACGCCCCACAGCCGGTGGAACAGGTCCGCGTACCCCGAGGCCGCGGCCTTGGCCATCGCGTACGGCGAGGGCGGCGCCGCGTGCCCGTTGCCCGGCCGCGGCTCCTCGCTCGACCCCGCCAGCACCACCCGGCTGCTCGACCGGGCCGCGGCCGCCAGCACGTTGACCGTGCTCGTCAGGTTGCCCTGCAGCGTGGGCAGCACGGTCCCGGTCTCGCGGGCGCCGTCCACCTCGCCCGCCAGGTGGTACACCACGTCCGGTCGCACCGCGGCGAGCAGGCCCTCCACCGCGGCCGCGTCACGCAGGTCGGCCCGGTGCCACGTCACCCCCGGCACGGCCGGCGGCTCCGAGCGGCTCACTCCGTGCGCCTCGCCCGACAGCCCCAGCCGCCGGACCAGGTGCGAGCCGATGAAGCCGGTGGCGCCCGTCACCAGCGACCCGGGCATGTGTCCCCCCAGACATGACAGAGGGGACGGCTGTTCGCCGTCCCCTCATCCTCGGTCCATCGCCTCAGCTGATGCGCCAGGTGTCGCCGCCCATCAGCAGGTCCGTGAGGTCGCCCTGGCCCTGCTGCGCCACGGCCTCGTCGAGCTGCTCGGCCATCAGCACGTCGTACGCCGGCCGGTCCACCTGGCGGAAGATGCCGATCGGCACGTGCTCGAACGCCGGCTCGTCCAGCCGCGACAGCGCGAACGCCACCGACGGGTCGGGCGAGTGCGCGTCGTGGACCACGATCCGCTCCGCCGGGGCCTCCGCGAGCGGCACCACCTGGATGCCGCCGTTGTCGCCCCGCACGACCGCCTTGGACGCCGACACGATCGGCTGCCCGTGCTCCAGCCGCAGCGTGATGTCGTCGCGGACCTCGGGGTCCTTGAGCGGCTCGAAGGCGTTGTCGTTGAAGATGTTGCAGTTCTGGTAGATCTCCACCAGCGACGTGCCGCGGTGGGCGGTCGCCTCGCGCAGCACCGACTGCAGGTGCTTGCGGTCGGAGTCGATGGTGCGGGCCACGAACGACGCCTCCGCGCCGAGGGCCAGCGAGATCGGGTTGAACGGCTTGTCCAGCGACCCCATCGGCGTCGACTTGGTGATCTTGCCGACCTCGGAGGTCGGGGAGTACTGCCCCTTCGTCAGGCCGTAGATTCTGTTGTTGAACAGCAGGATGTTGAGGTTGACGTTGCGGCGCAGCGCGTGGATCAGGTGGTTGCCGCCGATCGACAGCGCGTCGCCGTCACCCGTGATCACCCACACGCTGAGGTCCGGCCGGCTCGCGGCCAGGCCCGTCGCGATCGCCGGCGCGCGGCCGTGGATCGAGTGGAAGCCGTAGGTGTTGAGGTAGTACGGGAAGCGCGAGGAGCAGCCGATGCCCGAGACGAACACGATGTTCTCGCGCCGCAACCCCAGCTCCGGCAGGAAGCTCTGCACCGCGGCCAGGATCGCGTAGTCGCCGCAGCCGGGGCACCAGCGGACCTCCTGGTCGGACTTGAAGTCCTTCAGGGTCTGCTTGGCATCCGTCTTGGGGATGAGGGACAGGCCCTTCCCGTTGAGCAGCTCAGTCACTGTCGATCACGTCCTGGATCACTCCGGCCAGCTCCTCGGCCTTGAACGGCAGGCCGCGCACCCGGTTGTAGCTGATGATGTCGACGAGGTAGCGGGCCCGCAGCAGCAGCGCGAGCTGCCCGAGGTTGATCTCCGGCAGCAGCACCTTGTCGTAGCCCTTGAGGACCTCGCCGGTGTTGGCGGGCAGCGGGTTGAGGTGGCGCAGGTGGGCCTGCGCGACCTTGCCGCCGCTCTTCCTGATGCGCCGCACCGCCGCGGCGATCGGCCCGTACGTCGAGCCCCACCCGAGCACGAGCACCCGGGCGTCGCCGTCGGGGTCGTCCACCTCCAGGTCGGGCACGTCGATCCCGGCGATCTTGGCGGCGCGCACCCTGACCATGTGGTCGTGGTTGTTCGGGTCGTAGGAGATGTTGCCCGTGCCGTCGGCCTTCTCGATGCCGCCGATGCGGTGCTCCAGGCCCGCCGTGCCGGGGATCGCCCACGGGCGCGCCAGCGTCTCGGTGTCCCGCTTGAACGGCAGGAACTCGCCGTCGTCGCCGTTGGGCGCGGTGGTGAACTCCTGCGAGATGTCCGGCAGGTCGGGCACCTCCGGCAACCGCCACGGCTCGGAGCCGTTGGCGAGGTAGCCGTCGGACAGCAGCATGACCGGGGTGCGGTACTTCACCGCGATCCGGGCCGCCTCGATCGCCGCGTCGAAGCAGTCGCTCGGCGACATCGGCGCCACGATCGGCACCGGCGACTCGCCGTTGCGGCCGAACATGGCCATCAGCAGGTCGGTCTGCTCCGTCTTGGTCGGCATGCCGGTGCTCGGGCCGGCCCGTTGCACGTCCACGACGATCAGCGGCAGCTCGGTGGTGACCGCGAGGCCCACGGTCTCCGCCTTGAGCGCCACGCCCGGACCGGAGGTCGTCGTCACGCCCAGCGCGCCGCCGAACGCCGCGCCCAGCGCCGCGCCGACGCCCGCGATCTCGTCCTCCGCCTGGAACGTGCGGATGCCGAACCGCTTGTGCTTCGACAGCTCGTGCAGGATGTCGCTGGCCGGGGTGATCGGGTACGAGCCGAGGAACAGCGGGAGCTTCGACTGCACCGAGGCGGCGATCAGGCCGTAGGCGAGCGCCTGGTTGCCGGAGATGTTGCGGTAGACGCCCGGGGCCAGCCGGGCCGGCTTGACCTCGTACGACACCGAGAACGACTCGGTCGTCTCGCCGTAGTTCCAGCCCGCCTGGAAGGCCGCGATGTTGGCCTTGGCGATCTCCGGCTTCTTGGCGAACTTCTGCTGGAGGAACGTGATCGTGTGCTCGATCGGCCGGTGGTAGAGCCACGACAGCAGGCCGAGGGCGAACATGTTCTTCGAGCGCTCGGCGTCCTTCTTCGACAGGTCGAAGCCTTCGAGGGCCTTGACCGTCAGCGAGGTCAGCGGCACCGCGTGGACCCGCCACTCGGCGAGCGCGTCGTCCTCCAGCGGGTTGGTCTCGTAGCCGACCTTCTGCAGGTTGCGCTTGGTGAACTCGTCGGTGTTGACGATGATGTCCGCGCCGCGCGGCAGGTCGCCCAGGTTGGCCTTCAGCGCCGCCGGGTTCATCGCCACGAGCACGTTCGGCGCGTCGCCGGGCGTGAGGATGTCGTGGTCGGCGAAGTGCAGCTGGAAGCTGGAGACGCCCGGCAGGGTGCCGGCGGGCGCGCGGATCTCGGCCGGGAAGTTGGGCAGCGTGGACAGGTCGTTGCCGAACTCCGCCGTGCCGGCGGTGAAGCGGTCACCGGTGAGCTGCATGCCGTCGCCGGAGTCGCCGGCGAAGCGGATGATCACGCGGTCGAGTTGCTGGACCTGCTTCGTCACAGCTCAGTCCTCCTCGACGCGCCAATGCGCGGTCGCTTGGGGCGCGTTCTCAGTTCCATGCTAGATCCTCGCGAGGTTCAACACGTTTCCTCTGCGCATAGCGCGGGTAAACGCGGTGGGAGTCAGGGGGAGGCCGGAGAACCGCTAGGGGTGACACAGCGCCGACGCGAGCCTGCCGAGGTCGACATGCAGGCGGGCGAAGAGGACGGTTCGGGTCACGAGGGCCAACTATACGTCCCCCTAAGGGGTGCGCCATCTCAGGGGCGGTCCGCCTCGACGGTGATCCCCGAGCGGTAGAAGTGCCCGGCCTCCATACCTGCAGAGCCGTACAACTCCGGAACGGTGACGAAGGTGTAGCCCTTCCGGCGCAGCTCCTTGAGGATGCCCGGGACCGCGTCCACGGTCGCGCTGTTGGTGTCGTGCATGAGGACGATCGCGTCGTCGTGGGCGCCGCCGACGACACGCCGGGTGATCTCCCCGGCCTCATGCCTCGCGCCGGGGCGGTCGAAAGCGTCGCGCGCGTCCACGTCCCAGCCGACCAGCGCCACGCCCACCCGGCGCGCCGCGTCCAGCACCGCCGTGCTCGCCGCGCCGTACGGCGGGCGGGCGAGCGCCGGCACCCGTCCCGTGCCTGCCGTGATGGCGTCCTGGGCGCGGGTGAGCCCGTCGACGACCCTGTTCACCGGCATCTTCGTCAGGTCGCGGTGACCCCAGCTGTGGTTGGCGACGAGGTGACCTTCGTCATGCATGCGGCGCAGCACCGACGGATCGGCCACGGCGTTGACGCCGACGGCGAAGAACGTGGCGCGCGCGTCGGCGGCGCGCAGCGCGTCGAGCAGGCGCGGCGTGTCGGGGCCCGGCCCGTCGTCGAACGTGAGCGCCACGCACTTCGTCTCGGCGCAGTTCACGCGCTCGGCCGCCGGGCCGGCGGGGACCGCGGCCTCCACGCCCGCCCCGGCCCGCGTCCCGCCCCCGACCCCCGGCCCCGCGCCCCGCCGCGGGGTGATGCCGCTGGTCATCGGGGAGCCGCCCGGCTCTTCCTCGGGGTCGGACGGGATGGGGTTCGCCGTCTGGGGCGCCGACATGGCGGCGGCCTGCGCGAGCCGGCCCGTCGCCGACAGCAGCGGCTCGACCTGCCACGCCGGCACGGCCACCGCGACCCGGCCCAGCGAGCAGGACCCGATCTCGCAGTCGTCGAACTCCACGACCAGGTCGCCCGCCCGGTTGAACGCCATCGAGTCGAGCCGTTCGTCGGTCGCCTTGACCGAGCTCAGGTCCACGGTCGAGCCGCGCGGCTCCAGGCGCTGCCGGACCAGCCGGGCCGTCTCCCCGAGCGCCGCCTTGCCCGCGAGCAGCCCGGCCGAGCCGACCGCCCGGTCACGCCGCCGGTCGTACCAGAGGGTCCTGGTGGAGCGGGCCCAGCCGACCCCGAGGAACTCGCCGGTGCGCAGCCGTACCCCCACGACGTCGGGGGAGGCGGCGGTGAGGTCCCACTGGACGTTCAGCTCGGGCCGGCGCAGGGACGCGCCGACGTGGGCGCTCGCGCGGGACGTGACGGCCCGCGCGCCGCCGGCGCGGGGGCGGAGGGCGTCGGAGGAGGCGGCATCCACGGCGGCGCTGAAGGCGTGCAGCTGCCGCTCGGCCTCCTTGTTCAGCGCCTGGTCGAGCTTGGGCGCGCCCTCGACCCGCGGATAGCTGATGTGCACGTAACGGCGCGCGCTCTCGCCCCCGCTCAACGTCCTGGGGACGAGTCCGCCCACCGTCGCCGGGTCGACGTAGTGGAGCAGGGTCGGGTCCGAGGGCACGACGATGTTGCGCTCATGGGAACCCGAGCCGAGGCCGCAGCCGCCGGCCATGAGGCCGAGCAACGCGAGTCCACCAACATGGCGCAATTTGTGCATAAGTGTCAGGTTATGGTGGTGATCTTCCGTTTTACCCCGATTTGAGACTATAGGGCCAGAGGTTTGACTGGGTTACGATCGGGAGGTGGACGGTTACTTCGAGTCCTATGCGCTGGTCGCCGTGCTGTTCGCGACAGGCGTCGCGATCGTGGCCGGCGCCCTCATGGCCAATCGCCTGCTCCGCCCCACCCGGCCGACTCCCGAGAAGCTGACCACGTACGAGTGCGGCGTCGACCCCGTGGGCGAGGGCTGGGCCCAGTCGCAGGTCCGCTACTACGTCTTCACGTACCTGTACGTGGTGTTCGCCGTGGACGCGGTGTTCCTGTTCCCGTGGGCGACGGTGTTCGACGCGCCCGGGTACGGCGTGACCACACTCGTGGAGATGTTCGTCTTCCTGGGCTTCATCGCGCTCGGCATCCTGTACGCCTGGCGCAAGCGCGTCCTCACCTGGACCTGAGTCTCCTCTGAGCCTCCTCGGCCGGAGATCGGCCCGCCTCTACTCCTTACGCCGTTCAGGCGGGACAATGGAGACATGGCAGCGACGGATCTCCCGATGCCCACCGTGGGGCCGGTCTCCCGGCTGGCGCCCAAGCCGATGCGGTTCGTCCTCAACTGGGGGCGGCGGTATTCGCTGTGGGTGTTCAACTTCGGGCTGGCGTGCTGCGCCATCGAGTTCATCGCCACGTCGATGAGCCGGCACGACTTCATCAGGTTCGGGGTGATCCCGTTCGCCAACGGGCCGCGGCAGGCCGACCTCATGATCGTCTCAGGCACCGTGACCGACAAGATGGCTCCCGCCGTCAAGCGCCTGTACGAGCAGATGCCCGACCCCAAGTACGTCATCTCGTTCGGCGCCTGCTCCAACAGCGGCGGCCCGTACTGGGACTCCTACTGCGTCACGAACGGCGTGGACCAGATCATCCCCGTGGACGTGTACGTGCCCGGCTGCCCGCCCAGGCCGGAGGCGCTGCTGTACGGGATCATGAAGCTCCAGGAGAAGATCGCCGGCGAGAAGCTCGGCGACCGCTACCTCCTGTCCCGCGTCCACGGCGAACCCGGCGGTGACGTGTGACTCCCGTCCCCGAGGAGATCGCAGGGCGCTTCGGCGACCGCGTCCAGGTCTCGGAGTCGTACGGCGAGACGACCCTCGACGTCACGGACCCCGGCGACTGGATCGACGTCCTGATCGCGCTCAGGGACTCCGGCTACGTGTTCTTCGACTGGCTGACCGGGGTGGACGAGCCGCCCGAGACGTTCACGGTCGTCGCGCACCTGTACGACCCGGCCGCCTGCCGCCGGCTCCTCGTGCGCGTGAGTGTGCCGCGCGCGGACCCGCGCCTGCCCTCCGCCGTCGGCGTGTACCGGGGCGCCGACTGGCACGAGCGGGAGACGTACGAGATGTTCGGCGTCGTCTTCGACGGCCACCCGAACCTGGTGCCGCTGCTCCTGCCCGACGGGTTCGAGGGACATCCGCTGCGCAAGGACTTCGTTCTCGCCGCCCGCGTCGCCAAGGCGTGGCCGGGCGCGAAGGAGCCCGGCGAGTCCGGGCACGGCTCGCCGAGCCGCCGCAGGACCCTTCCGCCTGGAGTTCCCGCCGACTGGGGGGCAGCGCCCGATGCTTGACGTGGTGATCAGCTTCGTCGTCATCCTCGCCGTGTTCCTGGTGCTGCCCCTGATCGTGGGGCAGACCGAGCACAAGGTCATGGCGCACATGCAGTCGCGCCTCGGGCCGATGTACGCGGGGGGCTTCCACGGGTGGGCGCAGCTGATCGCCGACGGGGTGAAGTTCGCGCAGAAAGAGGACGTCATCCCGGCCGCCGCGGACCGGCGCATCTTCATGATCGCGCCCGGGGTGGCGCTGGTCCCGTACCTCGTCGTGATGATCGCCATCCCGATCGACCAGGGCCGCGTCGCGGTGAACCTCGACCTGGCGCTGTTCTTCGTGCTCGCGGTGATGGGCATCGGCGTGCTCGGCTCGATCATGGCCGGGTGGGCCTCGGCCAACAAGTACTCCGTGCTCGGCGGCATGCGCGCGGCCGCCCAGCTCATGTCGTACGAGCTGCCGCTGGTGCTGGCCGCCTCCTCGGTGGCGATGGCCGCGGGCACGCTGTCCATCCCGGGGATCGTCGAGGCGTGGCAGTGGTGGTGGCTGCCCTGGCAGGCGATCGGCGGCGTGGTCTTCTTCCTCGCCGGGCTCGCCGAGCTGCGCAGGCCGCCGTTCGACATGCCGATCGCCGAGTCCGAGATCATCATGGGCCCCATGACCGAGTACACCGGCATGCGCTTCGCCCTGTTCATGCTGGCGGAGTACGTCGGGATCGTGGTGCTGTCGTTCCTCACCACGGTGCTGTTCCTCGGCGGCTGGCACGGCCCGTTCCTGCCGGGCTGGCTGTGGACGCTGGTCAAGGTGTTCGCGCTGGCGTTCGTGGTGATCTGGCTGCGGGTGAGCTTCCCGCGGCTGCGCGAGGACCAGCTCCAGAAGCTGGCCTGGGCGGGGCTGGTGCCGCTGGCCCTGGTCCAGCTCGCCCTGACGGGCGTGGTGAAGGTCCTCACCTGACTCGATCCCACCAAACGGCCCCGGCACCGCGAAACTCCACCCGTCCCCCGGTCGTCTCTCCCTTGGGGACCGGAGAATCAGGGGTGACCACATGAACGCGCAGCCCGCGTCAGCCGGGGACGAACCGGCCGGCACCGTCCACAGTGTGACCTGCCTGGAGACGACGCTCTCCTGGGACGGCCACGCCCTGACCGCGACAGACGCCGTGACGGGCCACGCACCGCCCACCGCGTTCCGATCGACCGCCGCCCCCACGCGCCTGTACCACTACCGCTACGACCAGCCGGCGACCCGTGCCAAGGACGCCGAGCGCCAGACCTGTTCCGGTCTCGCGGTCCTGGACGCCGACGGTCTCGTCCTCCTGGACCTCCCGGGCCCCTGGCACGCCCCCGACGTCCACACGTTCGCCGTCGCGGCCGGCATCCCGGTCGTGAACGCCCGCACCCGCCCCTCCCGCGAGGTCCGCACCGCCCTCGCCGCCCGAGCTCCCGGCTGGCGCCGCCTGCACGGCGTCCGCCCGACCTTTCTCGCCAGGTGGCGCAAGCCGGTCACCATCGGGACCGGAGTCGCGGGCCTGGCCGTGATGACGTACTTGGCCATGATCGGGCTGTGGCCCGCCTGGCGGGGCCTGTCCACGCTTGGCAGGGGGTTGGCGTACGTCCTGGAGGCCAAGTGGCTCCTGGTCGGCTTCAGCCCGGCACTCCTGGTGCTGCGCCCCCTGTCGGCCCGCATGCACAGACGCCGCGCCGCCCGAGGCGAGATCCTCGGCCTGCCGGGCGGCCTCACCGTCACCACCCGGCGAGACCGCCACCGCGGCCCCCGCATGGAGATCCGCCGCGGCGGCACCCTCGTCGCCGACCTCGCCTTCCGCCGCCGGCCCCGTCACGCCTGCGCCTTCCTCCTGTACGGCCACGAGGACCGCACAGGCCTGTTCGTCCTCGACTCCGACGGCGCCCCGCTCCACCACCTGCCCGGTCCCTGGCCGCCGGAGGACGTCAACCGCTTCACCCAGCACCACAACATGTACCTGGAGGCCCGCCGCCTCACCCACGCCGATTACCTCGCCCTCACCCGAACCTGCCCCGAAGCCACCCCCTGACCACGCCACCCCCCGCGTCCAGGAGAAAATCCGTCGCCGTGTCGGCCGCGATCCTGTTACCTGGCCGCGTGACGACGATCGACGAGAACACGCTCACCTCTCTCCACGACACCTACCTCCGGGCCTACGCCCACCAGCGGGGACCGCTCATGGGCCGGCGGCGCTTCGAGTGGCTGCTCACCCACGACTCCTCCGGGCAGCGACAGGAGGTTCGGGTGGTCAAGGAGGGCGGCGAGGCCGTCGCGGGCTACCGGCTGGGGCTTCCCCAGCATGACAACACGCACATCGCCTGGCTGGACCCGCTGTTCGTCCGGCCCGACCGGTGGGGGCGCGGCATCGGCGCGGACCTGCTGGAGGAGGCGGCCGGACGGGCCCGCGCCCTCGGCCGTGGCCTGCTGTTCACCGAGACCCCCGTCGAGGGGCCGGGCGCGAGGTTCGCCCGGGCGCACGGCTTCACCGTGTCGGTGGCGGAGGCTCGTCGCACCCTCGACCTGCGTACGGCCGACTGGGCGGCGTTCCGGCGGATGTGGCCGCGCGCGGAGGGCTACGAGCTGGAACTGTGGAGCGGCCCGGCCACGCAGGAGCTGCCGGGGGAGCGGGCCACGGCGGAGCGGCTGGCCGACCTGGCCGCGGTGATGGCCGGCATGAACGACGCCCCAGCGGACGCGGCCATGGAGGACGCCCGCTTCGACGCCGACCGCGTGCGCGCGCGGGAGGAGGAGATGGTGCCGGGTGGGCTCGACTGCTACACCGCGCTCGCCCGGCGCATCAGCGATGGCGCCCCGGCCGGGTTCACCCGCATCTTCCTGGAGGTGGACCGCCAGGACGGCTGGGCGTTCCAGACGGACACCGCCGTGCTCGGGCCGCACCGCGGTCACCGGCTCGGCCTCCTCCTCAAGCTCGCCAACCTGCAACGGCTGCACGAGCGTGAACCGCGGGTCCAGCGGGTCATCACGTGGAACGCCACGTCCAACGCGCACATGCTGGCCATCAACGAGGCGATGGGCTTCACGTTGCTGGACGAGTGGAACACCTGGCGGCTGACACTCTGAGCGTGCGAATCGGCATTCCGCCGCAGCACGCCGGAGGCACCCGAAACCCGGACGTATCCAAGCCGAGGTACCCGAATCCCCGCGGCACCGCCGGCTCGTCAGTGGATGATGGCGAGCATCACGTCCGCGGCCGCCGGCCGATCCTCCGGGCTCTTGTGGAGACACGTCCCGACGATCTTCCGCAGACCCGGCGGCAAGGGCGACAGGTCCGGGTGGACCGTCAGCACCCTGTGGAAAACCGCCGGCACCGTGTCCTCCCCGAACGCCGGCCGCCCCGTGGCCGCGAACATCATCGTCACCCCCCAGCTGAACACGTCCGACGGCGGCCCCACCGGCGCCCCCGTCAACTGCTCGGGCGACATGTACGGCGGGGTGCCGACCATCTTCCCCGACGTCACCGTCATCTGGTCGAGTGCGCGGGCGATGCCGAAGTCGATCACCCGCGGCCCGTCGTTGCCGATCAGCACGTTGCTCGGCTTGAAGTCACGATGCACGATCCCGGCCTTGTGGATGGCCGCGAGCGCCCCGGCTGTGGACAACGCCAGCCGGGTGAGGCTGTCCTCGTCCCGCGGACCATGGTTGCGGACGAGCTGCTCCAGCGACGGTCCCTCGACGTACTCACTGACGATGTACGCGTGCTGCCCGCTGATGCTCACGTCCAGCACCCGGGCTGTGGAAAACGTCGCGACCCTGCGCGCCGTGTCCACCTCGCGGGCGAAGCGGGCACGGGCCGTCTCGTCGACCAGGTCGTGCAGGACCTTCACCGCCACCCGC
The DNA here is from genome assembly GCF_040605905.1 of Nonomuraea sp. NPDC005501. Taxonomy (NCBI): domain Bacteria; kingdom Bacillati; phylum Actinomycetota; class Actinomycetes; order Streptosporangiales; family Streptosporangiaceae; genus Nonomuraea; species Nonomuraea sp. NPDC005501. The sequence continues at coordinate 41,034 of NZ_JBEXDT010000010.1, forward strand.
GCACCGTTGGGCGCCTGCGCGAGATAGACGGCCCCCTGCCCGCCCCTGCCCAGGGACCGCAGCACCCGGTAGTGCCCGATCCACTCCGGCGCGCCGGAGGGCCGCTGGAAGGTCGGAGCGGTGGTGCGCTGGTGGATGTTCGCCGGAGGCACGAACGGGCGAGGCGTGAACGGCGGGGCGCCGCGGTGACGGCGCTTGACCATGGCCGGAACCAGGATGCCGGAGTGGATGACACCGCCCAACCAGGTCACGACCAGGGCGAGGGATATCAGGGAGGACATCGGCTCCGGGATGTCCTCGAACTGGTCGTACGCGAACACCACGATCAGGAACGAACCCAGGCACACGGTGTAGACCGCGGCGGCGATCAGCTGCCACACGCTGCGCAGCCAGAACGCCGCGAAGCCGATCGTGAACGGCGTCAGCATCCCGCACGTGAACAGCGGCAGCGCCGCCCACGCCACCCCGGCGGTCCATGCCAGACCACTGGGACCGCGCGGCCGGCTGTTCGACATGCCGGAAGGCTATCGCCACACCGTGGTACATAACGGCCGCGGAGCCATCTTGTGGATAACCTCCCGATAACCTGTGGATAACTGTGGAAAAACTGGGGACAACGCGACGAGCGCATTCACGTGCGCGGACAAGTGCGCAATGATGATGACCATGGCGCGGATACCGGGAGTGGGGTTGGCGAAGGGGCTCTCCGTCACCCTCCGCCACATGCTGCGCAAATCCGTCACCCAGCAGTATCCCGAGGTCAAGCCCGCTCTCCCGCCCCGCAGTCGCGGCGTCATCGCCCTGGTCGAGGAGAACTGCACCTCCTGCATGCTCTGCGCCCGCGAGTGCCCCGACTGGTGCATCTACATCGACTCGCACAAGGAGACCCTCCCGGCGCCGGAGGGCGGGCGCCCGCGTCAGCGCAACGTGCTCGACCGGTTCGCCATCGACTTCTCCCTGTGCATGTACTGCGGGATCTGCATCGAGGTCTGCCCGTTCGACGCGCTGTTCTGGTCTCCGGAGTTCGAGTACGCCGAGGGCGACATCCGCAACCTGCTGCACGAGAAGGACCGGCTCGCCGCCTGGGTGCCCACGGTCCCGCCGCCCCCGGCCCACGACCCCGGCGCCGAGCCGCCCAAGGAGCTCGCGGCCGCTCCCCGTCGCCCCGCCGGGCCCCCGGGAGGTACACCCGGCCGGCCGCCCGCACGACCGGACGCCGGCGAGGACACCGGCACGGACGCACCGCCGGTACCTCCTTCCACGGGGGACGTCCGCGCACGTACCCCTTCTGGTGAGGACGCTTCCGCACGTCCCGCTTCCGCACGTCCCGCTTCGGCACGTCCCGCTTCGGCACGTCCCGCTTCGGCACGTCCCGCTTCGGCACGTCCCGCTTCGGCACCTCCTGCTTCGGCACGTCCTGCTTCCGCGCGTCCTGCTTCCGCGCAGGACGCTTCGACGACCGGGGCGCCCGACGCCTGCTCACCGGAGGATCCCCACCCCGCACCGGAGGAGCCCCACTCCGCACCGGAAGAGCCCCACTCCGCACCGGATGCTCGTGCTCCGGCCCCGCCCGTTCGCCGATCCGCCGGTGAGCCCGACGCACCGGAAGCCGCCCCAGGGCCCCGCCCGTCCGACCCCACCACCCAGGACGCCCATGGCACCCGGGCCGCGGACCGGTCGGCGACCGGCCCGGACCGGCCCGGCCAGACCGGCTCGGACCGGCCCGGCGCATCGGAGCGCAGGGCGCGCATGGCGAACATCCGGGGCATCCGGCCGCCCGGGGCCCTCCCCGCGCCCCCTCCGACCGGTGACAAGCCCGCCACCACGCCACCCGCGTCGGAAGCCCGGCACCCGAAGACGCCCGAAACCGACACGCGCTCTCCCGAACCACCGCAGCACGGCGTATCCCCTGAGGCGCCATCCCCAGCCCCCGCACCGGACGACGCCGACTCCGCTCCCCGCGAAGCAGCCCCCGCGTCGAGCGAAGCGGGGGCCGAGTCGGCAGGAGAGTTGTCCACAGGCTCCACATCCGGCGAAGAGTTGTCCACAGCCTCGGGCGAGCCGCGCCCGAACCCCGAAGCGGAAGAGCAGACTTCTGCCCCGAGGCCGCGCAGGCGCCGGATGGCCGATCCTCGCTCCATCCGTCCGCCCGGGCGTCTCGACCCTGCAGACCCAAGGGAGCCCGAGGAGGAGTAGTGACCGAGGCGGTGCCCTCCTATCTGTCGCCCACCGGCCAGGAGATCGTCTTCTTGCTGCTCGGCGCGGCGGCGGTCGGATCGGCGCTGCTCGTCGTCGCCACCCGCCAGCTCGTCCACGCCGCCCTGTGGCTCGTGGTCTGCTTCGGCGCGCTCGCCGGTTGCTACCTCGTGCTGACGGCGGAGTTCGTCGCCTGGGTGCAGGTGCTCATCTACGTGGGCGCGGTCGTCGTGCTCATGCTGTTCGGCATCATGCTCACGCGGGCCCCGATCGGCCGCTCCGCCGACCTCGACAGCGGCAACCGGGTGGTCGCCGCGCTGGTGGCCGTGGCTACTGCCGCCGTCCTGGTGACGGTGGTGGTCGACGGCTTCCGTACGGCCTACGCCCCGCTCGATCCCGGCCAGGGCGCGGCCAAGGAGCTCGGCGCCAGCGTGTTCAGCACCTGGGTGCTGCCGTTCGAGGCGCTGTCGGTGCTGCTGCTGGCGGCCCTGATCGGCGCCATCGTCCTGTCCCGCACGGACATCCAGGGCGGCTCCCCACCGAGCCACCCCGAGCAGCCCGCAGACTCACCCCGTACGCCCGACTCACCCCGTCCACCGGACTCATCCCGTCCGCCGGACTCACCCCGTACGCCGGACGATCCATCCGCCATGCCCGGCCCGCCCGCTGACCGGCCCGGGGGGCGTTGATGCACATCGTCTACCCGGCCGTCGTGTCGGCGCTCCTCTTCTCCGTCGGCGTGTACGGCGTGCTCGCCCGCCGCAACACGATCCTCGTCCTGATGTCCGTCGAGCTGATGCTCAACGCCGTCAACCTCAACCTCGTCGCGTTCGACGTGTGGCTGCGCGACCGGTTGCACAGCGGTCAGGTGCTCACGCTGTTCGTCATCGTGATCGCCGCGGCCGAGGTGGGGCTGGGCCTGGCCATCATCCTGGCCCTCTACCGCAACCGCAGGACCGTCGACATCGACGCCCTCCGCGACCTGTCCGAGCCGCCGCCCCACACCGCGACCCCGCCCGCCCCCACGGAGCCGGCCGGCGACGGCCGCGGCGACGCCCAGGCCACCCGGCCAGGGGCCGACGCCGAGCGAGGAGGCAACCGGTGACGACCTTCCCGCTGCTCGCCGTACTCCTGCCCTTCGTCGCCGCCGCGGCCGGCCTCCTGCTGACCCGCCGGCCGCACCACCGCACCACCAGCGCCTCCGGTGACACGGGCGACGCCGACGACCGGCGTGCGCGCGGACGGGCGGCCTGGTTCGCCGTCCTGCCGACCGCCGCCTCCGCCGTGCTCGCCACCGCCCTCGCCTGGGCCCCCGGCTTCGCGTACCTCGGAGACGCGGCACCGGGCCCGCCCGTGGGCCGTACCTACGGCACGATCGTCACCGGCGGCATCCCCATCTCCCTGACCCTCCAGGCCGACGACCTGTCCGCGGTCCTCGGCGTCCTCGTGACGCTGGTCGCCCTGGCCGTACAGGTCTACTCCGTGGGCTACCTCCACCACGACTCGCGCTACCCGTCCTACAGCGCCTTCGTCAGCCTGTTCACCAGCGCGATGCTGCTGGTCGTGTACGCCGGTGACCTCCTCGTCCTGTACGTCGGCTGGGAGATCATGGGCCTCTGCTCGTACCTGCTCATCGGCCACTGGTGGGAGGACCGCGCCAACTCGCGCGCGGCGGTCAAGGCGTTCCTGGTCACCCGCCTCGGCGACGTCGGCTTCCTGTTCGGCCTGTTCACGCTCGGCTTCGCGGCCGGCAGCTTCCGAATCTCCGACGTGCTCTCCAAGGTGCCCGAGATGTCTGGGGCCACCCTCGTCACCGCCACCATGCTGCTGCTCGCCGGAGTGGCGGGCAAGAGCGCGCAGGTGCCGCTGCACACCTGGCTGCCCGACGCCATGGCGGGCCCCACGCCGATCAGCGCGCTGATCCACGCCGCCACCATGGTCGCCGCCGGCATCTTCATCGTGGCGAGGCTCTTCCCGGCATACGCCGCCGCCGGCCCCACGCTGGACGTGCTGGCCGTCATGGCGGCGCTCGGCATGCTCGGCGCCGCCCTGGCCGCGCTCGCCCAGGACGACCTCAAACGGGTGCTCGCCTACTCCACGATCAGCCAGCTCGCCTACATGGCGGGCGGCCTGGCGGCGGGCTCGGCGAAGGCCGCGATCTTCCACCTGCTCACGCACGGGGCGTTCAAGGCGCTGCTGTTCCTGTGCGCGGGCGTCGTCATCCACCACGTCGGCTCCAACCTGATGAGCCAGATGGGCGGCCTGCGGGGGCCGCTGCCGGTGACGTTCGCGGCGATGACCGTCGGCTTCGCCGCCCTCATGGGCCTGCCACCGGCCAGCGGCTTCTTCAGCAAGGACGCCGTGCTGGCGGCCATGGACGGCGCGCTCGCCGCCGGACGCCTGACCGACGCCGCCGCCCTGCTCCTGTACGGCTGCGCCCTCGCGACCGTCGCCGTCACCGGCGCGTACGCCACCAGAGCCTGGCTGCGGACGTTCTTCGGCCAGGCCGCGCCCGTCGCGCTGCCCGAGCCGGAGCCGGGCACGGCCCATGTCATCGACGTGCGGGAGGCGCCGCGGACGATGCTGGTGCCGGTGGCGCTGCTGGTCGTGCCGGCATTGCTGCTCGGGTTCGCGGGCGGCGTTCACGTCGATCTCGGGGTGGCGGCGGTCGGGGTGGTGCTGGCCCTGCTCGGCGCGGGAGTGGTGTACGCGGTCTGGCGGTCCGCGCCGCTCGCCGACCCGGCCCGGCTGCTGGGGCCGCTGCGCGTCCCGTGCGAGCGCGCGTTCTACGTGGACGCCGTCTACGCCGCGGTGTTCGCGCGGCCGGTGCTGGCGCTGGCCCGGCTGGTCGTCAGGACGGACGACGTGGTGGTGGACGGGGCCGTGCGCGGCTCCGGACGGGCGGCCCGCGGAATGTCCGGACTGCTCAGGCTCGCCCAGAACGGCAACGTCCAGCTCTACGTGAGCGGCCTGCTCGCCGGACTGCTGCTGATCGCGGTGGGGGCGGTGGTGTTCACATGATGGGCTGGCTTCCGGTCACGCTGCTCGCGGTGCCGCTGCTCGGCGCGCTGCTCCTGGTGGCCGCCCCGGCCGCGCTCCGACCGGCGCTGCCGCTGTACGGGCAGGCGGTGTCGGGGCTCGCGCTGGCTCTGGCCGTGGTCATGGTGGCGGTGTTCGACTACGGGCGGTCGGCCACGCCGCAGTTCACCGTCGACCTGCCGTGGATCCCCGGGCTCGGCCTGCGTTTCCACCTCGGCGTCGACGGGATCTCGCTGCCGCTGGTCGCGCTGACCGCGCTGCTGACGTTCCTCTGCTTCGCCTACCTCGGCTGGGGCCGGGCGCGCGGCCCGGGACGGCTCATGGCGGCGCGGCCGAGGGCGCTGGCGTTCACGCTGCTGGTGCTCGAAGTCGGCATGGTGGGCACGTTCCTCGCGCTGGACCTGCTGCTGTTCTTCGTGTTCTTCGAGATCGTGCTGATCCCCATGTACTTCCTGATCGCCGTCTGGGGCGGCAAGGGACGACGCGGCGCGGCGACCAAGTTCATCCTCTACACGCTGCTCGGCTCCGTGGTGATGCTGCTCGGTCTGCTGCTCATCTGGGCGCAGACCGGCACGCTCGACATCGTCGCCCTCGCCCGGGCCCACGGCGCGGGCATGTCGAGGAGCGTGCAGATCCTCGCGTTCGTGGCGGTCGGGCTCGGTCTCGCGGTCAAGACGCCGATGTGGCCGCTGCACACCTGGCTCCCCGACGCGCACACCGAGGCGCCGACGGTCGGCTCGGTCCTGCTGGCCGGCGTGCTGCTCAAGATGGGCACGTACGGCTTCGCCCGCATCGCCGTCCCGGTCCTGCCGGAGGGCGCGGTGGCCGCGGCGCCGTGGCTGGGGGCGCTGGCCGTGGTCGGCATCGTGTACGGGGCCCTCGCCTGCCTGGCCCAACGGGACCTGAAACGCATGATCGCCTACTCCTCGGTGGGCCACATGGGGTTCGTGCTGCTGGGGTTCGCCACACTCACGGCCGTGGGCGTCAACGGGGCCCTGTTCGCCAACATCGCCCACGGGCTGATCACCGGGCTGCTGTTCTTCGTGGCCGGCGCCGTCAAGGACCGGTACGGCACGGCCGACATGCCGTCGCTGGGCGGTGGCATGCTCGCCACGCTGCCGCGCCTCGGGTCGGTCCTGACGTTCGCGGCGGTCGCGTCGCTGGGGCTGCCGGGGCTGGCCGGGTTCTGGGGGGAGATGCTGGCGCTGCTGGGGGCCTTCCAGCCGGGTGCCGGGCTGCCTCGGGGGCTGTTCCTGACGTTCATGGTGATCGGCGGGCTGGGAGCGGTGCTGACGGCGGCGTACTTCCTGGTCATGCTGTCGCGCGTCACCCACGGCCTCCCACCCCGCCCCAGCCTCGCCGGAGCCGGAGCCGGGGCCGGAGCCGGGGCCGGGGCCGCAGCCGGAGCCGGAGTCGGGGGCGGGGCCGGAGGAGGGCTCGCGGCCGGGGTGGACGCGGCGCCGGTCGGGGGGCCTCGGGGGGACATGGAGGAGGCGAGCGCGACGGCGGAGTGGCCGAGCCCTTCGGAGAGTCACGCGGAAGGATCCGAGAGCGTGGCCCTCCTCGGCGAGCCCGGTCCCAGCGGCGGACCGCCGCGCGACATCCGGCGGTACGAGTGGGTCGCCTGGGTGCCGCTGATCGTCCTGATTCTCCTGTTCGGCCTCTGGCCGGGGCTGCTGCTGTCCCTCACCACACCTGCCGTGCACATCCTGCTGGGAGCCCTGCCATGATCCAGCAGATCGACTACTTCGTGATCGCCCCACCGCTGGCGCTCGCGCTCGCGGCCGGGCTGGTCCTGCTCCTCGACGCGTTCCTCCCCTCCGGTCCGAGGATCAGGACGGCGCTGGGCCTGGTGACGATCGGCGGCGTCCTCGTGGCCCTCGGCTTCATCGTCGCCCAGGCCACTCGGGCGGGAGCGGGCGTACGGGCCGGAGGCGGTGGCCAGGGTGGCGGCAGCATGGCGACGTTCTGCGTGCCCGACGCTCTCGCGCCGGCCGCCGCCGGCCGTGGCTCCGCCGGCGGATCCGCGTCCGTCCCGGCCCTGTGCTCGTTCGTCGCCGACCGCTTCACGTTGGTCTTCGCCGGGCTGGTCCTGGTCGCGGCCCTGGTCGTCGTGCTGATGTCCATGACCGAGCTGGCCGCCGGAGGCATCCCCCCCGGAGAGTGGTACTTCCTCCTGCTCTGCACCATCACCGGCGCCGTGACGCTCCCCGCCTCACGCGACCTGATCATGCTGGTGGTCGCGCTTGAGCTGGTGTCGCTCCCGGTGTTCGCGCTCACGGCACTGAAACGGTACGACGGCCGGGCCTCGGAGGCCGCGGTCAAGCTGTTCGTCGTCTCGGTCGTGTCCACGGCGGTCATGTTGTTCGGGGTGTCGCTGCTGTACGGCATCGGCGGCACGGTGTACCTGTCCCGGCTGGCCGAGGTCTTCAGCGGCGCCGTCCCCGCTCCCGGAGTGGTCGGCACGGGGGGTCAGGGGGCGGGGGCCCTGGGGGCGGGCGCGGTCACGTCCTCCGCGGCGGGCATGGTGACCGCCCAGGGGATGACGTCCCCCACGGCGGGCGTGATCACGGTGGGCGTCGTCCTGGTGCTGGCCGGGTTCGCGTTCAAGATCGCAGCGGTGCCGTTCCACTCGTGGGCGCCGGACGTCTACCAGGGCGCCCCCGTGCCGGTCGCAGCGCTGCTGTCCGTCATCTCGAAGGCCGCCGGGTTCGCGGGCCTCATCCTGCTGCTCGTCACCGCGCTGTCCGGCCGGGCCGCCACGTGGACGCCCATCGTCGCGATCATCGCCGCGCTCACCATGACCGTGGGCAACCTGCTGGCCCTGCGCCAACGCTCCGCCGTACGGCTGCTGGCCTGGTCCTCGGTAGCCCAGTCGGGATACGTCCTCGCCCCGCTCGCGGTCGCCCACCACGCCACCGAGCGCATGTCACCGGCCGGTCCCACATCCGCGTCCGGCCCGGCAGCGACCATATCTCCCGGGGGGACGACGCTGACGGGCGTGCCAGGAGGCGAGGCGCTCCTGAGCGGCGCCGTCGGGGCGTCCCTGACCTATCTCATCGTCTATGCCGCCATGAACCTCGGTGCGTTCGCCGTCGTCATGCTCGTCTCCCGAGCGGCCGCGCGCAACGAGCTGGGCGACTATCGGGGGCTGGCCTACCGCAGCCCGGTGGCCGGCCTCGCGCTGGGGTTCAGCCTGATCTGCCTCGCCGGCCTGCCGCCCGGCCTGGCGGGGCTGTTCGCCAAGGTGGTGGTCTTCCGCGAGCTCGTGAACGGCGGGGCGGGGTGGCTGGCGGTGATCATGGCCGTCAACACGGTGCTCGGCCTGTACTACTACGTGTCCTGGACGGCCCAGATCTTCACCCCGGCGCCGGGGGTCGCCGTGGCACCGCAACTCACCGCAGCACCAAGACCCAGCGCATCGAAGCTCACCTCATCTGAGCTCACCCCCGCCTCTGAGCTCCTCCCCGCCTCCGGGGTCAGCTCGGCACCGGGGCCCGGCTCGGCACCCCATCTCAGCCTCGGACATGCGTTCCCGGCTGCCTGGGTGGCCGTGGGACTCGCCGTGGCGGTGGCGGTCGTGTTCTCGATCGCTCCTCAGGTGGCCATGGACCTGGCGTTGCTCTCGCCCTTCAGCTGACTGGCCGTTCTCCGTCCCCTCGGCCGGCTGTTGCCCTGCTCGCGTGTCCGGGCTGACTGGTCGCTGTACGGTCGTCGGCCGACTGCGCCGTGTTCCGCCATCTTCCGGTGTCGCCGCGCCTGCTGAGGACGGCGTGACACCTGGGGTTGCGTAGCGCTGCGCCCCCGAGTGTGCACACCGGGGAACGATGGACCCCGGCACAGTCGTTGGAGCAGGTGAACCCGCACCACGAAGGGAGGGACCCTTGCACCACAACGGCCTGCGTACCGCTGTCCTGCTCGGTGGGATGTCGGCGCTGATCCTCACCGTGGGTGCGTGGCTGGGCGGTGGCACCGGCCTGCGGATGGCGCTCATGCTGGCTGTGGCGACCAACGGTTTCGCCTACCTCTTCTCCGACCGCATCGCCCTGTCCGCCATGCGGGCGCGGCCGGTGAGCGAGGTGGAGCATCCCATCCTGTACCGCATCGTCCGTGAGCTCTCCACCGAGGCCCGCCAGCCGATGCCGCGCCTGTACGTGTCTCCGACGGTGCAGCCGAACGCGTTCGCCACCGGCCGGAGCCCGCGCCGCGCGGCGGTCTGTGTGACGTACGGGCTGACGCGGCTGCTGGACGAGCGGGAGCTGCGCGGTGTGATCGGGCATGAGCTGTCGCATGTGTACAACCGCGACATCCTGGTGTCGTCCGTGGCGGGGGCGCTGGCCACGATGATCACGTGGCTGAGTTACGTGGCGGTGTTCTTCGGCGGCTCGGACGACGACGAGGGGCCCGGGTTCGTGGGTGCGCTGCTGATGATGGTGCTGGGGCCGGTGGCGGCGGGCATGGTGCAGATGGCGATCTCCCGGACGCGGGAGTTCCAGGCGGACGAGGCGGGGGCCCGGCTCACAGGCGACCCGCTGGCCTTGGCCTCGGCCCTCCGCAAGATCGAGATGGGCGCCCGGCGCCTTCCTCTGCCCGAGAACAGCCGCCTCACCTCGGCCTCCCACATGATGATCGCCAATCCGTTCAGCGGCTCCGGCTTCGGGAGGCTGTTCTCCACCCACCCGCCCACGTCGGAGCGCGTCGCCCGGCTGGAGCGCATGGCGGGCTACCGGCGTTAGGGCCCACGTTGCCGCGCCGGAGGCTCAGGCGTGGGTGGTGCCCGCCAGGATGGCGCCGTACTGGATGGCCACCAGCTGGCGGATCGGGATACGTGCCGGGCCTTCAGCCTCACCGCCTCAACAGGGACTCCGTGCTTCCCGGCGACGCCGTCAACCCCCGCCTGCGGCAGACATAATCATCCCTATGGGCCGATCTCCGCGCCTCAGCGAGGCTGAGCGCAAGCTGTGGAATGCCTTCCCCACCGGGGAGACCGTGGAGCTCGCCCAGGTCGTCACCGGCCACGGCACCGTGGCCGGGCAGAACGCCCCCAAGGATGGCGACACCTGGGGCCCCGACCGGACGGTCCGCGCCAGCGTGATCGCGTCCCTGCTGCTCGGCGCCCGCGAGGCCGCCCCTGGCTCGGTGTCGGCCGTGCGCTTACGCGGGGCGAGGATCACCGGCTCCCTGTCCATCCTCGGCGGCCGCGTCGAGCACGAACTGGTGCTCAGCGGCTGCCACCTGGACGAACCCGTCCTCCTGACCGCCACTACCACCCGCTCCGTACGGCTGACGGACTGCACACTGCCGGGCTTCAGCGGCGGCGGCATGCGCGTCGCCGGCCACCTGAGCCTGTCCGGCTCGAACATCACCGGGACCGTCCGCCTCGCCCGTGCCGTGTTCGAGAGCGGGCTGTGGATGGGCGGCATCCGCCTGACCGCCGACGACGTGTGGGCTCTGTCCGCCGGGTCCATGGTCGTGGACAGCGGCGCCACCTTCCGCGGCGCCGACATCACCGGCGGCGTCCGCCTGGCGGGCAGCCGGATGAACGGCGACGTCAACTTCGAGGGCGCGACCGTCCGCAACCCCGGCGGCTACGCGATCAGGGCCGACGACATGGTGGTCGAGGGCACCGTGCACTGCACGAAAGGCTTCACGGCGCAGGGCTGCATCCGGGTGCGCGGGGCGCGGATCAGCGGCACGTTCTGCTTCGCCGGGGCCGTCCACAGCCCCGACACCCCGTACGCGCTGCACGCCAGCCACATGGAGGTCCGCGAGTTCTATCTCAACCCCGCCGAGCCCGTGGACGGGGTCGTCACCCTCGCTCACTCGCGCGTCGGCACCCTCCAGGACGACCCCCACACCTGGCCCGAGAAGCTGCGACTCAACGGCCTCACCTACGACCGGCTGCGCAGCGGCAAGGTGGAACGGCGCATCGACTGGGCCGGCCGCGACCCGGAGGGCTTCCGGCCTCAGCCGTACGAGCAGCTCGCCGCCTGGTACCTGCGCGACGGCAACGACGGGCTCGCCCGCCGCGCCCAGCTCGCCAAGCTCCGCGCCCGGCGTCGCACCCAGGGCCCGGGACTGCGCGTGTGGGGCCGGCTGCTGGACGTCACGGTCGGCTACGGCTACCGCCCCTGGCTGGCCGGCCTGTGGTTCGCGCTGCTGCTCCTGGTCGGAACGGTCGCCTTCGGTCTGAACCCGCCCCGCCCCCTCAAACCGGACGAGGCCCCTGTCTTCGACTCCTTCGCCTACAGCTTCGACCTGCTGCTGCCGCTGCCGGCGTTCGGGCAGAGGGAGATGTTCGACCCGGCGGGGTGGACACAGGGGCTGGCGTACGGGCTGGTCGTCGCGGGCTGGATCCTGGCCACCGCCCTCATCGCGGGCGCTACGCGGGTACTCCGCCCGCAGTGACGCGCCGCAGGATGCCCGCCAGGTCCGCGGGATGGACGATTTCGTCCGTGGCGTCCAACTCCTCGGCGCTCCACCACCGGTGCCCGACCGTGGTGGCCTTCTCGATCTCCTCCATGTTGTCGAACGACACCTCGGCCTGACCGTCGCCGATTCGTACTGCGAAGAATGTCTGGTCCTGCGTGATGGCGTACTCGGCGAAGCTGAACTCGACCGTGCCGGCGCCGTACGGACCGGTGAACTCATCCGCCTCGGCCCGGATGCCGACCTCTTCGTACAGCTCCCGCGCGGCGGCCTGCTGGAGCGTCTCCCCGTCCTCCAGCGCGCCGCCGACCGTGAACCAGAACCGCTCGCCGGGTCGCGCGGGATCGCACCCGTACAACAGCAGAACCCGATCCTGATCATCGATGGGCAGGACACCTACGCCGCCATCCTCGACCCAGCCACGCAAGGGCTCCAAGCGATCCTGTGAACACACCAAATTCTCCATCGAAGCCGGAGCGGTTCAAGGTGGAGACCCGACGGCACCCAGGTCCGTGGAACGATCGGCGGTGGATCAATGGCCGCCTATCGTGGGGAGATGCGCACGGTTGGAGTCGATCTCGCGGCGGAGGCGACCAGGACGGCGGTGGCGTGGCTCGACTGGTCTGCGGAGGGCGCCCGTGTCAGCAAGATCGAGATTCCGGCAGATGATGGCCTGATCGTCGAGGCGGTCCTGGGCGCGGACAAGGCCGGTATCGATTGTCCCCTCGGCTGGCCGGACAAGTTCGTCGACTTCGTCACGGCACACCGTGCCGGGCACGTTGACGTGCCCAGCGGCATCGCGGGACGTGACTGGCGGAGGAACCTCGCCCTCCGGGTCACCGATCAGGTGGTCTACGACCTGACCGGGCGCAGGCCCCTGAGCGTCTCCGCCGATCGCATCGGCCATACCGCCATGCGCTGTGCAGGCTTACTGGCCGAACTCGCGCGGCAAGGCCCGCCGATTGATCGCCGTGGTGGCGGCATCGTGGTGGAGGTTTATCCCGCGGCATCGCTCAAACGGTGGGGATTGCCCTGCCTCAGCTACAAACGTCCTTCGAATCTCGACGGACTCGGGCGTCTGGTAGATCAGTTGCAGGCAGCGGCACCGTGGCTAGACCTCGGCGCATACGAGCAGACCTGCCGAGTCTCCGACGACGCCACGGATGCTGTTGTCGCTGCGCTCACCGCTCGTGCGTCGTCCCTGGGCCTGGTGACCTTCCCTGCCCCAGAGCATGCCGACTCCGCGCGCACCGAAGGCTGGATCGCCCTGCCCACCACGCCCCTGCGCGAACTCCTTCAGTGAAACGCAGCAGGCGACAAACACCAAAATCTAGATCATCACGGCGATGACCTGGTCTTTTGTTCTGCGCGACCGGAGGCACCCAAACTCCGCCATTCTGATCCGTAGCACGGTCAAGAATGTCCACGTCTGTACGCAAGCAGCCAAGACCCCTGTTCGGCGCCGTCGAGAACGAAATCGACGACGAGACAGACCCTCGCCGGCCCAGCCGTCGCGTCGCCAAGCTGCTGATGCTGCTTCCCGTACACCGGGCTACCTGGTCGCACATATGGGCGCCGGCTGCCCGTGCGGCCGGCCTCCCGCCCAGGACCGGTCTCCATTGCCTGCGGCACTACTTCGCCACGGTGCTGATCCACAGGGGCGCCTCGGTGAAGACCGTGCAGCTTGCCCTCGGCCACTCCACACCGATGGTCACGCTGAACACGTATGTGGGGGAGTGGCCCGAGGCACAGGAGAGGACGCGTGCCCTGGTGGACAGCGCGCTCGGCCGTGTGCCCCGGATGTGCCCTCCGCGGTCCCCGTAGGACTGAAACGCCAGTTCAGAGTCCCGAAGCAGGCCCTTGTTACCGGTAGTTGACGAACTGCAGAGCGATGTCGAGGTCCTTGCCCTTGAGCAGGGAGATGACGTCCTGCAGGTCATCCTTCTTCTTCGAGCTGACCCGCAACTCCTCGCCCTGGATCTGCGCCTTGATCCCCTTGGGCCCCTCGTCGCGGATCAACTTGGAGATCTTCTTCGCGTTCTCCTGGTCGATGCCCTCCTTGAGGCTGACCAGCATGCGGTACTCCTTGCCCGACAGCTTGGGCTCACCCGCGTCCAGGATCTTCAACGACAGACCGCGCTTGACCACCTTCTCCTTGAACACGTCGAGGGCGGCGTTCGCCCGCTCCTCGCTGTTGGCCTTGATCTCGATGTTGTCTTGCCCGGACCAGCTGATGCTCGCCCCTGTGCCCTTGAAGTCGAAGCGGTGCCCGATCTCCTTGACCGTCTGGTTCAGCGCGTTGTCGACCTCCTGGCGGTCGATCTTGCTGACGATGTCGAAAGACGAATCGGCCAAAACGCACATCCTCTCAGCTGCGTACGCATGTTCTGCGGTGTCCGGCCCCCGTCTCAGGGCTCGCCGACCACGCATCGCGCCCCCGTGAACACGGACCCAGCGCACGAGCCTAGCCAGCATCGGCCCGCAGTGCAGTCCACCAGGCCCGTACCCCTCCACCCTGCCACCACCCACAGCCTCCGCGACGGCGATCCCCGACGGTACAAACCGGTGTCACGTGCACCCCGGAAGTCCGCTATTCTTCTGTCTGTCGCCGCGAGAGCGGAAGACACGGCAGGTTGCCCGAGTGGCCAAAGGGAGCGGTCTGTAAAACCGTCGGCTCAGCCTACGCAAGTTCGAACCTTGCACCTGCCACACCAGCAGAAAGAGGCCCTTCACCAGCGGAAACGCGGTGAGGGGCCTCTCTCGTTGTGTCCGGCTGTTCATGGTCATCATCGGCGCTCTACGGGGGCTCGCGTCGTATGCGCGTCGGCGTCAGTCGGCCTCCTGCCGGGGCATCAGGGCGTCGGCGATGAGCCTTCGAGCGACGGCATCTTGGCCGACGATGCACTTGGCGTAGACCCGTAGGAGCACGTGCACACTGTGGCCCGCCCACTCGGCGACCTGGGGCGCTGGGACACCCGCGTTGAGCCATGTGGACACACAGGCATGCCGGAGATCGTAAGGGCGTTCTGCGAGCGGTGAGGCGGCCTCCGCCTTACTCAGCGCCGACGCGCGTGCCTTCTGCCAGAGGCGGCCGTAGACGCTCTCCGACAGTGGTCCGCCGCGCTCCCCGATGAAGAGATGGCCATCCGGACTCACACCGTGCTCCGCGAGGTGACTCCGGAGAAGGGCGACCAGCGGAGGTGGGATCGGCACTCGCCGAACCGCGTGACGGGCCCGGTGCTTGAGCTCGCGAGACTCCCGCCGTTTGCCGTTTTCCGTCCAGTCGGCGCCCACGGCCGGTGCGGAGTCGCTGAGGAAGAACCATCCCCAGTCGTCCCCTGCTTCGGGGAGATCGACCTCATCGAGAGTTAGGTCTACGGCCTCCGCCGGCCGCAGACCGGAGTAGTACATGACGGCGAAGAATGCGATGAGACGCGGTGTGATCGTCGAAACGGCGGCCAGCAATGCCTCGGCTTGCTGCGGGTTGATCACCCGTCTGGGAGAGACCTCCTCGCTGATCTTCGGCGTCTTCCACTTCACTCCGATCAGCGGATTGCTCGTCAGGAGCTTCGCCGGGCTCACCGCATAGTCGAGCACGTTGTAGAACACTGCGCGCTTGCGGGCGATCGTCGTTGCCGCCGCCGTCGTGCCCGCCAGTGTCTTCGAGACGCCCTTCAGCACCTTCAAGATGACCGCTTCGTCGGCCAGCGTGGACACGGGCACCGTGTTCTTCTCCAGCCACGCGACGGCACGAGCGATGTCCTTCGGCACGTCGCCGGAGGCGCGCCTCGGCTTGTGTGCGGCCCACTTGACCACCGCTCGCCTGATGTCCTCCTTCGAGACAGGGCCAGCCCCGTTGGAGAGCAACGAGAGTGTCGCGGTGGCCAGAGCATCGGCGGTGGTGCGGCGGCTGTTGGGCGCCGACTCATCCCAACGGTGATCGACGTACTCGCACATCAACGCCCACCAGGTGACCGAGCGTGCTCGCTGCCCCGCGTGCTGGACAGGCCGCCCCGTGGTCGGATCGAACGCGTTCCCCTTCCTGATCGCGGTGAGGAGTTCGGCGCGGAAGCTCTCGGCCAGTGCGCGGGTCTTGAACGTGTCCCGCCACGGCTTGCCGGCCGTGACCCAGCGCACGGAGTACGTGTTCCCGCCCTTGTTCTTGTTGGTGAGCACGTGCCACACGCGCACGTCATAGGTGCTGTTCACCAGGAGGTCTCCTCTCTGGAGGCGAGCCAGCATTCGTACTCGGCGCGGCGGATACGGAGGCTGCCGTTCGGCAGGGTGATGCACTTCGGGGCGCGGCGCTTGGCGCGCCAGTCGTAGAAGGTGCTGCGGGAGATGCCGAGTTCGGTGCAGAACTCGGCAACGGTCAGGGGCCGGCTTCCGGTGGCGGCCTCTGGAGCCCGGTCGAGCGTCCTAGCCATTGCTGATCACCCGTCCTCTGCTGTGTGTGGAGAGGCCGGCTGCGAGCGCGGATTCTCCGGTGGTGAAGCCCTGGCCGCCGTACTTCCAGCGGGCCAGGACGAGGGCGTTGGCCGGGTCGTACGGGAGGCGGTCGTGGTCGCGGGCCTGGCGGTAGTCCAGGCGGACGCGGCGCAGTGCGGTGAGCGTGGTGGAGTAGGCGCGGCTCTTGGTGGAGAAGTGGCCGCGGAAGCCGAGCATGTGGGCCCAGCGGCGGAGTCGCAGCGGGGCGAGGTCGGGATGGGTCTCGGGGTTGCCGAGGTCCCAGGCGGTTCTGATCAGGCGGGCGGCGTGGTCGGTGACGCCGTACTGGTCGAGGCGGGCGAGGTCGTGGTGCCGGACCGGGCGGTCCAGGGTGCCGGACGTCTCGGCGGCTTTGGTGGCGTACTTGGCGACGTAGCCGGCCACGGCGGCTTCCGAAAGCGTGGTGTCGTCCGTCGTGCTGGACTGGATCGAACGGACGTCGACGGCGCCCCAGCGGAGTGAGAGTGAGCCGTTGCCGTACGGGTCGGGCAGGTCGATGCGGACTCTGTTGGCGGCGGGTGGGATGGCGTCGGTGAGTAGGTCGACCGTGGCCCAGGGCGGCGGGGCGGTGATGTCGCCGTCCGGCGTGCGGCCGTCGAGGCGGACGACGGCGTGGAAGTGGACGATGCCGCGCGTCTGGTACTCGGCGACCTTGGCGAAGGACAGCCGGAGTTGGCGGCTGAACTGGGCGCGGGTGAGTCCGGCCGCCGCGCCCAGGTGCCGGCGGAGGTAGATGCCAAAGCGGTGCCAGAGGACGCCGGCGTGGGCGTTCCACAGGACGTGGCCGACGTAGTCGTAGGCATCGGGGTCGAGTGGTTGGCCGATCTGGCGGTCGTCGGCGGGATGGCGGGTGAAGCAGGCCGGGCCGTTGCGGCGTGGGTGGCAGACGTCTGAGTGGCCGTGCTTGTCGGGTCCGCGGTGGACGGGGCCGAAGCTTGGCGCGGTCAGCGTCGCCAGTACGCGTGGGTGGCTGCCCACGGTTGCCGGGACGCCCTTGTCCCCGCCGAGCAGGCCCGCGCGGATGAGGTGGAAGGTGTCGGCACGGTAGGTCTCGGCGCAGGCCGGGCAGCGAGAGGCGCGGCGGTTGCCGCAGCGGACGAGCAGGTGTCCGTGGGGCTCGTGGTCGGTGGTGTAGTGGTGCAGCAGTTCCCCGGTGAACGGGTCGAGGGCGGAGACCTCACCGACCAGGCGGACGGGGTCGGAGCAGCCGCGCAGCCGTTCCACTTGGTGGAGCCAGCGGTTCAGGTCGCGGCCGGAGCGGCGGGCCAGGTCCCGGATGACCGGGCCGACCAGGTCGCCGATGACGATGGGCTGTTTGGTCACGTGTCCTCCTTCCTGGAGCCGGGGTGGTCTGCGGTGATGGGCCGGTGGCGCATACTGGGTTGTCCTTTGCGAGTGAGCGAAGGGAGGCGCCCCGCGGAGCGGCGAGCTGGCCGGCTTGGGCCGCTCCGTGGTGGCGTCGCCGATCAGTGGCGGTTGTCGATGCCGGTGCCGTCGCAGTCGAGGCATGTGGCGGTCGTCTGGGTGGGGGCGTGGTCGTCGTTGACCACGCCGGTGCCGTTGCAGGTGGCGCAGGCGTAGTTGTGGATCACAGGCTCTCCTCCTCTGGTTCGGGGCAGGGACAGGGCGTCTCGTCGTCGGGGTCGAGGCGGTCGCACTCGGCCGGGTCGCCGTCGAGTTCGCAGCCGTAGCGGGCGCAGCAGATGCAGAACGGGCAGCGCAGGCGCGGGATCACTGCGCGATGACCCAGGCGGAGCGGTCGCCCCCGGCGTGGCGGATGGCGGCCAGGATGAGGGAGAGGTTGGTACGGTCCAGGCGGGCGATGGCCGGGCCGAGGTCGACGGGGTGGCCCTCGGCGAGGCTGAGCGCGATGCGCAGGACGGCGGCCTCGGAGTTGCAGCAGGGGAGCAGGCCGTTGGTGAGGCCGCTGTGGAGAGTGTCCCAGCGGAAGACGGCGTACGAGGTGCCGCTGTAGTGCGCCGGGGCGTACTCGATGCCCATCCGGAGGAAGTCGCTTCGCCGTAGCCAGACGTCGTGCTGGATCAGCAGCTCGACAGCCGCCTCGGTGGAGTACGAGCCGCGTGCCCAGGCGCGAGCGGCCTCGATGAGGCGTGGGAGATCGGGACGGGTCATTGTGAGTCCTTTCTCAGTTCTGATTGACGGTGATCTTGCGGAGGAGGTCTGTGGCGAGGTCGCCGGAGATGCCCATGCGGGCGCGGAGCAGGTCTACCGTGATGGGGCGACCGTGCTTGGAGCTGTGCTCGTCGGCCAGGCGTCGGGCGTAGGTGAGCAGGGCCGGCGACGGGGTCGACTGAGGTTCCAGCTCTCCGGGGGAGGGCTGCGGTTCAGGAGCCGGGTCGCTCTCGGGAGCGGTTGCCGGTGCCGGTGTCGGCTCGTGTGAGGCGCGGCGTTCCAGCATGGAGACGGCCACGAGGAAGGCCACGGCAGGCGTCGCGGCGCACACCCAGCCCCAGGTGGACGGCTGGGCGCGGGCGAGGTTCGCGGCCAGGGTGAGTACGATGCCGCCGGTCAGGACGAGTGCCGGCCAGGAGACCATCCCGCGGCGAGGGCGTCCGGTGCGCCGGTCACGCTGGCGTTCCCGGGCGGCCATGACGCACATCAGGTCGATGCACACCGCGACCGCCCAGGACTGCCAGCCGCGCTGCCCGTGCTCGGCGGCCAGCTCGGCGATGTGCGTGAACGAGCCCACGGCGGCGATCACGGCCAGGACCATGACGGGCGCGGAGTCGAGCAGCGTTGCGCGGACGCGGCCGGGCCGGGTCTCGGTCATGGTGCGGGTCTCCTTCCGGGTTCAGGCATGGATCGGGTAGGGACGTGGCCGGATAGGGCCGGGCCGGGCCGTTCGGGGCGTGGGTCAGGCGGGCGCCGACTCGGGGAGCAGGGCGTTCAGCTCTTCGTCGCTGATCGGGTCGACCGTGGTGGTGACTTCCGCCCAGGTCGGTGTCCGGTCCGCATACGTCTCGGCGGCGCGTTCGGCCTCTTCCTCGGTGACGTACACCGACCGGGCGCGGTACCAGCGGCCGTCCTCGCCGATCACGATGGCTGTGCCGGGCATGTTCGCGGGGATCTGCCGGGAGGCGACCAGGGCGGCCGGATCGGCGTCACCGAGGGTCATGTTCGCCGTCTCCGGGTCGTTCACCCGATGGCAGACGCGGCCGGAGAGCTGGGACCGGAGTGCCGTGACGCCGGGGCCGAGGTCGGAGCCGACCCGCTGTCCGCAGACGAACAGGTAGACCCCGAAGGCTCGGCCGAGCTGAGCGAGCCGGAGGAGCTGCGTCGCGGTCTGCGCGATCTCCTCTTTCTCACCTTTGTGGGCCATCAGGAAGAGCTCGGCGACCTCGTCGACCAGGACCACGACCGGGACGGGGCGCAGGGCCTCCGGCAGCTTCCAAATGTTGCGGACCGTGTGAGCGCGGCAGAGCGCCATGCGGCGCTTGACCTCGGTCATCAGGTCGTTGAGCAGGCCGGCGCACTCGGCGCGTTCGGTGGCGAGCGCGGTGAGGCGCTTGCTGTAAGGGGTCAGCTCGACGCCGCCCTTGAGGTCGAAGCCGACCAGCGCCACGGGCTGGGCGGCCAGGCCGGTGATCAGGGCGTTGACGAGCGTGGACTTGCCGGACTGGGTCGCGCCCGTGTTCAGCCAGTGCGGCACGGTGGTGAAGTCGAGCACCCACGGACTACCGGTGTCGAGGACGCCGACGCGGACCCGTAGCAAGCCCTCCGAGAGGACCGGCAGCTTGACCGTAGTGAGCGGATCACCGGTGGTCGCCAACAAGGTCACGCGGCCCGGTTTCCAGGAAGTCAGCCGCACCGAGTGGACACGCCAGGCGTGGGCGAGGTTCGACAGGCGCAAGCTGTAGTCCTCCGGCGTCTGACCGTCCATGAGCCGGACGTTCAGCCGGAAGCCGAGCTTGCACGGGCGGACGATGCCGAGACGGGGTGGCTTGTCGATCTGGACCCGCCGCAGCTTGCGCTTGTGGGACAGCGAGGCGACGGTGACCGCCGCGTTGCCGAGGACCGGCAGGCCGTCGAACGTCCAGCGCAGGCGACGGCGCTTGCGCGTCAGTCCGCAGCCGGCGGCGACGTTGCCCCACGTGAAGTAGACGCTCAGCACTTTCAGCGGGAAGCCGAGGCCGTACCAGAACGAGACCGGGTGAAGCAGGCGCCAGGCGCACAGGGCCGAGACGAGCGAGGCCGCGCCGAGCACCAGCCAGACCATGTGGTCGGACATAATCGGGTCAGTCCTTTCGTGCACGCGAGAGGAAGGCCCCGGAGCGGGCGGTAGCTGCCAGGCGATGCGCCCGCTCCAGGGGCATGAACTTCGCGGACTCGGAGTTAGGCCGCCTTGGCGTGGGCCAGGCGGATGGTCTCGGCGCGGAAGCCGAGACCGGAGCGCCCGTTCATCTGCCAGTAGAAGGCGGCCAGGCCGACGGGGACGACCTGGACGCCCTCCGGGATCTTCGGGAACGTCTCGCTCGGGAACGTCACCACGATCACGGGGTTGCGCCGGTCGTCGTTCGGCTTGGGGAGGAGCGGGATGGTGTAGAGCTCCCGCCCCTCCGCGTCCCTCTTCACCTCGCCGGTGGCGCGGTCCACGATTTTCGGCTCGGGCTCGCCCGCCACCGTGAACGCCAGGGCCGAGGTGTCGACGGGGATGTTGCGCATGGAAACCAGCTCCTTCGAGTTGCCTAACTTGGCTAGGCATCTTGTCGATGGCTTCATGTTGCCCAGCATGGCTAGCCATGTCAAGCACCATGGAAGAACTGGCCTAGGCGACCTAGGAGAACTAGACTGGTTGCGTGATGAGCCTCGATCCTGACGACCCGCGTCCGCCGTATCAGCAGGTGGCGAACGCCCTGCGCGCGGCCATCCTGACGAAGAAGTTCGAGCCGGGGGAGAAGCTGCCCTCAGGGACCGAACTCGCCAAGCAGTACGGCGTGGCGCGGATGACCGTGCAGCAGGCCATCCGGATCCTCCGGGATGAGGGCCTGATCGTGTCGCGTCAGGGGAGCGGCGTGTTCGTGCGCGAGCGCACGGAGCGGCCGGTGGAGCTGCGGCCCCACATTGAGCACGCCTTCGAGGCGAGCAACGTGTCCATCGACTTCGCCGGCTTCTCGGGGGAGACGTTGCAAGGCATGCTCCAGGAGCCGCTGGACAAGATCCGGCTCGGGCGGCTTACTCCGGAATCGATCGGGATCCGGATCCTGGTGCCGGACATGGGGCATCCGATGTCGCTGCCGTGCCGGGCCGAGGACCTGGAGGACGATCCGGTGATCCGGGAGCGTGCCCTGCGGATCCAGCAGCGCAGCACCCAGGCCATCGCCGACGCCGTACACGAACTGGCGGACCTGGGGCTTGTGAAGACCGCCTCCGTCGAAGTGCGGGTTCACCAGACCACGCCGGCGTTCAAGTTTTATGTGATCAACCGGGATCAGGTGTTCTTCGGGTTCTACCCGGTGGTCAAGCACACGGTGCGGATCAAGGGCGAGCCGCACGAGCTGTACGACGTGATGGGCAAGGACGCAGTCCTGTTCCATTACCAGGTGACCGAGGACGACTCGTCCATGCAGTCGCAGTACGTGGCCCAGGTTCGGCAGTGGTTCGAAAGCATGTGGAACACGATCAGCAGACAGGTCGAGCTGTGAGCGACGCCCTGGTCGAGATCTTTCGGCAGACGCGAGCTGTGCTGCTCGACTTCGACGGGCCAGTGTGCAAGGTCTTCGCTGGTCTGCCGGCTCCCGAGGTAGCGGCCAGACTCAAGCGCCTGCTCCAGGATGAGGGGGCTGAGTTGCCCCGTGACGTGGTGGAGTTGGACGACCCGCTCAAGGTGCTGCGTCGTACGGCAGACTTCGCGCCGGAGCTGGTGGACAAAGTCGAGGCCGCCTTGATGGCGAACGAGATAGAGGCCGCGGACTCTGCCGAGATCACGCCGGGTGTCAGGGAACTGTTGGCCGCATGCGCTGATGCCGGCCGACCGGTTGTGATCGTCAGCAACAACTCGAAGCCTGCCATTGACCGATTCCTTGGCCGCGTGGAACTGAACGGCAGCGTGATCGGGGTCGTGGGGCGTCCTACCGGCAATCCTGGCGAGATGAAGCCCCATCCGCGATCAGTGCTGAACGCTTGCGAGATGGCTGAGGTACAGCCGGAGGAGGCGGTACTGATCGGCGACTCCGGGTTCGACATGGAAGCCGCCGCCAACGCCGGAGCACGCAGCATCGCGTACGCCAATGAGCCGGGCAAGGACGTGACTCTTGCGAAAGCAGGGGCCGACGCGGTGACCGACAGCATGCGGAAGCTGGCCGCCACCGTCGCCGCGGTGTAGGAAACGGGGATGGATCTCGCAGCTCTCCAACAGCACCTTGATGACGCGTTCGATCAGGCGCTGGTCTATCACGGCTACACCGACTACATGCGTGACTACGAGATGATCATCTACCAACCGGTTGATCCACGTGTTGGCATCGCGCCTGTCCATCTCCGGTACCTCTTCCGGCATTGCGTTGAGGCACACGTGAAGACGGCGCTCCGTCGAGACATCTGGCGAGATTCCCTGGATGAGCGTCTGCTCGGTGACCCGGCATCGCACGAGATCGACGGATTCGCCTGGGGAGTGAAGTGGCAGAACCTCTATCCGGGAGCGAAGATCATCCACGACTCTGAGCGTGCGCGAACATGGGCCGAAGATCTTGGCAACGACGTGCACGAGGTTCGGTTCGAGAGTAACGCGCATGACATCACGCTTGTCTTTTCAGATCTCCAGGTAACCACGGTCGAACCCGGCTTTGCGCCGTTCAAGATAGAACCCGACGAGAACCCCGCCATAGGCAACACTTCGGCCTGATCGACTTAGCATGCGGTCGTATCCAGCCAATGCATCGAGGGCGACGTGTGGTTCAAACCTTCCCTACGTCATCAAGCCGCCGCCCGATGGGCGGCGGGCGGCCGGGCGGTCCGGGCGGGCGTGCGGCCTCTCCGGGCCGGTCCCGCCCGGCCACCCCGCCGCACCATCGAACGTAGACAGAACCACGCGCAGAAGGTTCACCAGCATCCTGCAAGACGCCGGCCTCTGGACTGAGCTAATGAGGTCAAAGAATGCCTCCGGCGGGAGCACTCAGGCACCGAGGTGATCGCGACACGGCCCTGAACGTAGATGGGTGGCTGGGGGCTGATCACCTCGCACACCATCGACTCAGGCAAGCCCAGCAGACCGGCTCCTCCGTATCAAGCCCGGCTCTGACCGCAGGACAACGCATGATCGAGGAACGGCGACCGGCGAACGTACACGCGAAGCCGAGCTTGGCACTCCGTCCCCGGCCCGCTGCCGCTACGCGGTGAGTCGACGGCGTACGAGGTGATCAGGCATCTGTTCTGTAGGACGTTGTCTGCGGCACCCGAAATGCAGACTCTGGATTAGATCGAACGTACGTTCGTTATCTTTTCATTGCTTGTCAAACGTTCCAAAGACGTGTATTTGTACAGGTGATGAGATGATCTAATCGGTCATGGTGGGTGTCTGTGACGGCGAACGACGATTTCTTCCGTGAGCGGCAGGCTGCTGCTGTCTTCAAACATGGCATCCTCAAGCGCTATCCCGTTGTATTCGCTTCGAAGGCTGGCTCGAGAGTGCCAGATCGACGCGTCGTATTCGTTGATGGGTATGCAGGACGTGGACGGTATGAAGACGGGTCTCCAGGATCGCCACTCCTGCTTGCACAAGGCGCGGCGTCGGTGAGTGACTTCCGTAACGTCACCGGTATCTTCGTCGAGCGTGATGCTCAGAACTATGACAACCTTGAGCGCGTTCTAGCCGAACAGGGCGGCCAAGGAATGCCCTATCTCCTGTATAAAGGCGACCTCGGTAGTCACGTGCCGGTAATCCTCGACAAGGCAAAGGGTAGCGCTCTCCTAGCATTTCTAGATCCTTTCGGAACGGCGCTTGATAGTGTAGAACTGCAGAAGATCCTCACCAGAGGAGGGCCCTCGCCTACGGAGGTTTTGCTGCACTTCAGCGTTAGTGCGGTTTCCCGTCTTGGTCCTGTCGTTCGGAAGCTTCGAGTCGAGAAGCGAGCACCTTCCGATGACGAGCGTAAAAAAATTGCCCGGCTGGATCGCTTTCTTGGCGGTACCTGGTGGCAGCCGCACTTTGCGGAGTTGCAGCATGAAGATCTTGGTGCTGCGACAAAGGTTGCGCTTAGCGTCGCGGATAATTACAGAGACAATGTCAGGCGGGCTACTGGCTTCCAGTCGGTCAGCATTCAGGTGCGCATGAAGCCCGATAACCTGCCTAAGTACATCTTGGTGCTCTTCACTCGTAGCCCCGAGGGCATCTGGCAGTTCGCCGATGCACTAGGGAAAGCAGGGCTTGAGTGGCATGAGGCGTGGCGCAGCGAGATAGTGCTCAGGGACATCAGAAAAAACGCCGCCGTAGGGCAGGATTCCCTGTTCGGCGATGAGTGCGAAACCAGCGCGTTCGATCGAAAGGCCTATCTCAAAGCGGAAGAGCCTAAGTGGGTGGCTGCTATTGAGAGGAACATTCTTGATCTTCTAGGAGAATATAGCTCCTTTAAGATCATCGACCATGTTGACCGAGTCTATGGAACCACTCTCGGGTCGGCATGGATCCCTCACTTGAGGAAAGCAGTCAAAGGGCTCTACGCGCAGCGTGAGATAACGGTGTCAGGCGTCGGCGACTTTCAGAAAGAGCTTATCCGACGGATAGCTTCCTGAAATCATCAGAGCCATCGCGTCTCTCGGGCATCTCGTCCCAGACTCTTCCATCGAGGATACGGCCCCCTGCCTTTGGCGTACGGCCTCCCCACTGTTTGAAAAAGAAGGAGACGCCCTCTCGTAGGCATCTGTCCCTCAAATTCCGAACCCACGCGGTATCGAGAGGCCGCGCTTGAGGTCCGCTTTCGCCTCCGGCGATGAGCCAATCTATATGACTCAAATCGACGTCGGTCAGAGGGCCTAGGAGCGGCTCGGCTGATACGAACCTTACCGCGGCCGGCACCTGACGTAGATGATCGATGCGCTGTATGGTCTTATTGTCTTCGACGCTTACGCCCATCCATACGTTGTCCGGCCATGGCAGCAGGTGGGCCATGCGTGCCAAGCGGGTAGCCCGTTTGGTAAGGATTTGATAAGTGTGTTGTGGCGTGGCCTGCATAATATCGAAAACGCGGCTCACGAAATCGACAGGCACCTTCGCATGGAAAAGGTCGCTCATCGAGTTGACGAATACGAGTCGCGGGTTTCGCCAGCGTAGGGGTGCTGCGAGCGTATCTTCATGCAAGGTCACCCCGAAGCCGGGTCCGCTGGTGCGTGGATCGCCGTCGTTCTGGTATTTGGCAGCGCCCATGGCCTTAAGGCGCTTGGCCAACGTCAAGGCGTAGCAGTTGTCGCAGCCACTAGATGTCCGATCGCAACCAGTTGTGGGGTTCCAGGTGGTTTCGGTCCACTCGATGCGCGATCGGTGACTCATGAGAGCGTCCTTCCCGCGCGGGCGGCGTCTACTCTTAGACTATTAACAAGAAACATGTTAGCTGAGGAAGGCCGTGCTGCACATAGAGATCGGGCAAGTAGGGCGCCTGCTCTTCGGTCGCGAGACCCGCCTGCGTCTGGCGCTGTGGGTCCTTGATCTCGGCCAAGCGCGCTTCTATCAGTCCGAGCCTCCTCGTACGTGTGGTGCTCCCACGGCTGTACGGCAAGAACTCACGCGTCTTGTGGACCTTGGGATGTTGGTCGAGGAGAGGCTTGATGGAGGTCACCGCGTCTACTACCACCGATCGGACAGTGCCCTCTGGAAGGTCATCGAAGTTGTTGCGCGGGTCGTCGACGAGGGTGAGCCGCAAGGGGATGAGTGAAGAGCCGGTGTCAGCCGACGTTGCATGTGAGTGACCAGCTGAGTGACGGTTGAGGCCTACGAGCGCGGACGTTCATGGATCTCGCTGGACTGTTCGTACAGGTCATGGAGCCCAATGACGCTGATCAGCGGCACGATCAAGTGGCTTCGCATCGAAGTGGTCTGGCCGTGACGATCGCTCGCTTGGTACTCGCCGTTAACGGTTGGGCGATCGCTGGCGACAAGGATCGACTTCGTCGGTTGTTGTCGCTAGGTGATGTGGCTGGCCGAAGTGCGCCCATGGATCGGACCGTCAAGTGCGGATCGGAACACTGTGAGCGCGAGCGCACACACCCAGGTTCCCGAGCCCCTTCCGTCTATCGGGCGGCTCCCGACAGGAGGCATGTCCAGAGCATCCAAGCTTCCTTCAGCGGCGAGGGGCTGGTCTCGTGGACCTGGTGGCCGTCGTTGAGCTGTACGGTGCGGCGGATGAAGGCTTGGCCGCCGGCGCTGCAGAGCTCGTACACGGTGGCTCGGCACGGGCATGTCCAGGCGATCACGCCTATCCGGTGAAAACGGGGGCCGTAGGGGTGCCATTCCAGGCGTACATGGTCACGCTGTGGCATCGCCACATGTGGGCTCATGCACCGGTCGGGGCCAGTGGGGAAGATCTCCGGGGCAGCCATGACCGCATTGTAGGCAGGCAAAGCTATGGCGCGCTATAGCGCGCTGTCCATCGCCATGGCGCGCAGCGGCTCCCTACCGTTCATGGGTGGTGGAGTTGAAGGCGAATCAGCCCAGGTGGCGGCAAGTGCACGCCATCATCGCGGAGCGCATCCGCGCCGGGGAGTACAAGGCCGGTGAGCGTATTCCGTCCCTCGTCGCGCTCATCGAGGAGTTCGGCATCGCCAACGCCACCGGCCAGAAGGTCATGCGCGCTCTGCGGGCGGACGGTCTGATTCGCACTGAGCCCGGCATGGGTAGCTTCGTGACCACCCCAGAGGAGCGCCGGGCGGCCCAAGATCAGTGATCCGGGGGTTGACGGTTGCCGCGTGAGGATGGCCGGGTGAGGTGCTTTCGCCGGCCTTGGGATGACGATCGTGGGGACGAGTACGCCAGTTGGGGAACGTCGGTGTTCTACCTGGCCATTGACGAGACCGGAACCGTGCGCCAGCAGGTCGAGGTGTACTCCAGTGGGGTGGTCCTCGCGTACGACGAGCAGCATGAACAAGATCGGTACGGACGATTGACATACGCGGATCTCGATCTCGAAGAGTTCTTGCCTTTCGAGATTTCGTGGCAGGAGTTCATTGATGCTCTGGCTGAGCTGAAGCCCATCAACCGGTGCCGCGGTGAGTGACTAACTCGGTCGGGCGACCCAGCAAGTCAGGCGTCGCAGGTGACGACCAAGGGTAGGCAGCATCGCGCCGAGGACCTCACGGGCTCGCGTCTCTGCTCATACTCACCCAGGTCGAAGGCAGTCTCGCGTCCAGAAGCGCCTTTTGCGCGCTGTACACGGCCGTACAGCAGCCTGCCTCACGCGCGGCCGTCTTCTGGGAAGCCGCCGCACTGTGTTGATCTTTCCGGCCCGCCCTTCGGCGTACTTTGGTCAGTCCAAGTGACGTAGATCACACAGCATGTCTTCAGGTGGTGCACAGCACCGTGACAGGCGATCTTACCTGGTGAAATGTCGATCATGGTCAATCGGTCCTGACTGGCGGTGTTGGGTAAGTGACGCTCCCGTCGTTGACCGATCTTGAGCTGTCGATCACAGTCCGGTTGATCCAATTTATGTCTGCCTTAGGCATGTAAGACCTCGGTGCCCCGGGGTCTGCGTCAGCGTGCCCTGAAGGGATGCGGGATGCCGAGTCGCCGTCTGCCGGTGTGGTTTGTGGCGTTCGTGATCGGGCTTGTGTCACTGGTGCTGGTCTCGGGCGTGGGGGTTCCTGACCAGTTGATTCCACAGGCCGGGGCGGCGACACCTGATCCGGAGCGTTCGGTGGACGGGCGACCGGTGCCGGTGAAGAAGGCTGCCAAGGGCGCCGAGGAGTCCGTGCCCAAGGTGGAGCGGCGCAAGCCCGTGTGGCCGAAGCCTGGCAGTGCCGAGGTCCAGGTGGCCGAGGCCGGCAAGGTGGCTGAGGTGGGTGCTCTGCCGCTCAAGGTGGGGCAGGTCAAGGGCGCTGACGTCGGCAAGGTCAAGGTGGAGACCTTGGCACCGGAGGCGGCGCGTGCGTTGGGCGGGGTGGGGATCGCTGCCCGGGTGATGCGGGCCGATGGCGGGTCAGCGCCGGGCAAGGTACGGGCGGAGTTCTCCTACGCGGACTTCCGGGACGCTTTCGGCGGGAACTTCGCAAGCCGGCTGCGGCTGGTTCGGGTACCGGTGTGTGCGCTGGAGACGCCGCGGCAGAAGACCTGCGTGGTGCGGCCGGTGGAGGTGCCGTCCACGAATGACGTGAAGGCCGGGACGGTGACTGCGGAGGTCGAGGCGGCGCCGGCCGGAGCCGTTGCGGCGGCGGTCAAGCCGGTGTCGCCGGGCAAGGACCGCAAGGCCTGGATGGCGCAGGTGGCGCAGGAGCGGCTGACCGCTCAGCTGGCCGCAGGGTCGGTGTACCTACTGGCCGGAGGCATGACCGGGCGCGACGGCAACTGGGGCGCGACCGATCTGAAGCCTTCGGGCACCTGGCAGGCGGGCACGTCCGGAGGCGGTTTCGACTACGACGTGCCACTGCCCGAGCCGCCGTCGGTAGCGGGCAATGGGCCGGACCTGTCGCTGCAGTACGAGGCGTCGTCGGTGGACGGTCAGGGCGACTGGACCAACAACCAGTCCACCGTGGTGGGGGCCGGGTGGGACCTGAACGCCGGGTTCATCGAGCGACGCTACCGCCGCTGCTACGTCGACAACTCGTACGTCGAGAACGAGGGGATGGTCTGGACCGCCCGGGAGAGCGGCATCGGCGGTGAGGCGCTGTGCTGGGAGTCGCCGGACGAGACCGACAACGACTCCACCACCAACGACAGGACACAGTCGGAGCTGGTGCTGAACGCCGGCGGCCGTTCGGCGCAGATCGTCAAGGACCGCACCTCTGGGGCGTGGAAGACGGTCCCGGACCTCGGGTGGAAGATCGAGCAGGTCGCCGGCGGCGCTGACGGCCAGCCGTACTGGAAGATCACCAACCAGGACGGCACGGTGTGGCGGTTCGGCTCCACCAAGGACGCCCAGTGGCAGGTGCCGTACGTCGGCAACGAGTCGGGCGAGCCCTGCTTCGACCGTTACAACAACGACGACATCCCGCCGACCTGTACCGGCGTGTGGCGGTGGAACCTCGACCAGGAGGTTGACAGCAACGAGAACGTCGTCGACTACTCCTACACCCGCGAGAGCAACTACTTCTGCCTGCCTTCGTGCGAGCACGAGCTGTACCGGGTGCTGCCGTACGACCGGGGCGGCTTCCTGTCGTCGGTGAAGTGGGGCCACAACACGCAGGTCAGCGGGAGCGCGCCGACGGCACGGATGACGTTCACCACGGACGCCCGCACCGGTGGCGACGTGCCGACCGACCTGCAGTGCACGCAGGCGACCGGCTGCACCAACAAGGCGATCGCCTTCTTCACCACCCGCAAGTTGACCTCGGTGTCGACCGAGTCGCTCAACCCGACCTCGGGTGGTTGGGACCCGGTGGATCGGCTCGACCTCAAGCACACCTGGATCTACCAGCGCACCGACTTTGGCCCGGCCGACGACCCGGCGTTGTGGCTGGACGCGGTGCAGCAGACCGGCCTGGCCGGCACCTCACAGGTGACGCTGCCGCAGCTGGACTTCGACGCGGTGATGTTGGCCGGAAAGATGGACTACGACACCATGTCCGACTGGACCGACTTGGTGTCCTGGCGGATGGTCCCGCGGATCGCCGGCATCGCCAACGGGATGGGCGGCCGGACCGAGGTCTCCTACGGCCAGGCCGACCCGTGCAGCGGCGGCAAGGGCCGCGACGGCTCCAACTACTTCGCCGACAAGACCGGCGACTGCTACGACGTCGACCAGGGCAGCGACCCCGAGCAGGGGTACGAGGCCTGGACCCGGTACTACAAGCAGCTCGCGGTCAAGGTGACCGAGCGGGACATGGTGGCCGGTTCGCCGGACATGGTGACCCAGTACGAGTTCCTGGGCAGTCCGCGCTGGACCAAGCCCGTCCAGTTCGCCGAGCCCAACCAGGCGCCGCCGCAGTCGGAGTGGCGCGGCTACAGCCAGGTGCGGACCATCGAGGGCTCCGGGACTGACCCGTCGGCCTACAGCGTCACCACGCGTACGTTCCTGCGTGGGACCGAGGAGACCGTCACCGACTTCGACGGCGGCACCGTGGTCGACAAGCCGGTCCTGCAGGGCAACGTGCTGCAGGAGCAGGCGTGGAAGATGACCTCGCTCAGCCCGCGGGCCTACACCGAGATCGACTCGACCAAGTTCGAGTACACGATCCAGAACACCGGCAACGGCCCCGGCACCATGGACCCCGCCTACGTCCTCCGGACCCGCGAACGCTCGCGGGAGAAGGTCACCGGCGGGGGCTGGCGCTACAGCGACGAGAAGACCACCTACAACGCCGACGGCCTGCCCGCCACGGTCAACGACTATGGTCAGGACGGCGTCGCGACCGACAACTCCTGCACCAGCACCACGTACGCCCGCAACGCCGACGCCGGTCAGTGGTTGGTCGCCTTCCCCTCCGTCGTGGAGAAGCGGTCGGGTGACAGCTGCACGTCCGGGACGCTGGTCGGCAAGACCGTCACCCTGTACGACCTGGGCTCGGATCCGGCCACCAACAAGCCCAGCGACGGCAACCCCACTGAGGCCCGCTCCTATGCCAACGCGAGCACCATCTCCACGACCAAGGCCACTTACGACGACTACGGTCGCACGTTGTCCTCGACCGACCCGCTGAACAAGACGACCACCACCACCTACACCCCGCCTACGGGGTGGCCCAGCACCGGGGTGACCGTCACCAACCCGCTCGGCCACACCACCACCGCCCGCCTGTCGCACGTCCTGGGCGAGCCGGTCGCGGTGACCGACGCCAACGGCAAGATCACCGAGATCGACTACGACGCGCTCGGCCGTACCACTGCCGTGTGGAAGCCCGGCCAGCCGCGCAGCGGAGGCACACCGTCGGCCACGGCCTCGTACACCATCCCGTTCGACGGCTGGGCCGGCCAGCCCACCGCGCCGATCAAGACCACCGTCAAGACGCTCCTGACCGGTAGCGGCAGCTCGGCCAAGTGGACCACCACGCACAGCTACGAGGACGGCTTAGGCCGGACCCGTGAGGCCCAGACCGCCTCACCCGCCGGCGGCCGGATCGTCACCG
Source organism: Nonomuraea sp. NPDC005501 (assembly GCF_040605905.1). Lineage (NCBI taxonomy): Bacteria > Bacillati > Actinomycetota > Actinomycetes > Streptosporangiales > Streptosporangiaceae > Nonomuraea > Nonomuraea sp. NPDC005501. The sequence continues at coordinate 72,411 of NZ_JBEXDT010000010.1, forward strand.
CCACCGCCTACGACACGCGCGGCCTCACCGCGGCCATCACCGAGCCGGTGCACAACACCGGCGACCCGGGCAGCGGACTGCTCAACCCCGCACTGACCAGCGTCCCCCAGTGGACCAAGACCCTCTACGACGACCAGGAACGGCCGACCGCGGCGATCGCCTACCACCTGGACACGGAGCTGCGCCGCACCACCACCAGCTACCCCGGCCAGGACCGCACCGAGATCACCCCGCCTGTCGGCGGCAAGACCGCCACCGTCACCGACGTGTACGGCCGCACGGTCAAGGTCGAGGAATGGTCGGACGCCACCGCCCACGCCGACACGACCTACACCTACGACCTGAGCGACAACCTCGCCACGATGACGGACGCCAACGGCAACGTCCGCACGTACACCTACGACTGGCTGGACCAGCGCATCACCGCCAAGGACCCGGACGCCGGCAGCTCCAGCTACGGCTACGACCTGGTGGGCCGGCAGATCTGGAGCATCAACGGAAAAAACCAGAAGGTCTCCACCACCTACGACGACCTCGGCCGCCGCAAGACCCAGTGGTCGGGCGAGCCGGAGACCGGTACCAAGCTCGCCGAGTGGACCTACGACAGCCCCGCCAAGGGCCAGCCCACCGCGTCCATCCGCTACGTGGGCGGACAGGCGTACACCCAGACGGTCACCGGCTACGACAGCGACTACCGGCCTACCGCCACCAAGGTCACCATCCCGGCCACGGAAGGCGCCCTCGGCCGCGACTACGCCTTCACCTCCTCCTACGACGCCGCGGGCAACCTGCGCGAGCAGACCCTGCCCGACGCCGGCGGACTGGCGGCCGAGAAGCTCAGCCACGCCTACACCGACCTCGGCTTCGCCAAGGCCCTGACCTCCGACCTGAGCGGTGGGTCCACCTACGTCAAGGACACCGCCTTCACCCCCACAGGCAAGCTCGCCAGCCACCTGCTCGGCGGCAACGGCCAGATCAAGCGCACCCTGGAGCGCGACGCCACCACGGACTGGCTCTCCCGCGTCAGCACCCAGACCAAGGCGGACACCTCCAGCCCGACGACCGTCCAGGACGACCGCTACAGCTACAACATCGCGGGCAACATCACCCGCATCCTGGACGCCGCCTCCGCCGTCCCCGGCACGCACGACGGCCAGTCCGAGTGCTTCACCTACGACGGACTGCTCCGCCTCAAAACCGCCTACACCACCACCGCCGGCTCGTGCACCGGCTCTGGCGACGGCAAGGGCGTCGACCCGTACGACCAGGCCTACGGCTACGACAAGGTCGGCAACATCACCACGCTGACCGACAACGGCCAGACCGCCACCTACAGCTATCCGGCGCCCGGCGCCAACGCGGTACGGCCCAACGCCGTCACCTCCATCGCCCGCCCCGGCGGCGCCGACACCTACGCCTACGACAACGCGGGGCAACTCGCCGCCCGCACGGTCGGCGGCAAGCAGGCCACCTTCGACTTCGACCCCCTCGGCCAGCTCACCCAAGCAACCGTGGACGGCAAGCAGACCGGCATGGTCTACGACGCCGAAGGGCAACGTCTGATCCGCCGCGATCCCGACGGCAGCACCATCCTCTACCTCGGCGCCCTGGAACTCCGCCTCGCCGGCGGCCAGGTCACCGCCAAGCGCTACTACAGCGCCTCCGACGGCACCCTCATCGCCCTACGCGAGACCAGCGGCCTCACCTGGCTGCTCGCCGGCCAGCACGGCAGCACCCAACTCGCCATCAACGACGCCACCGGCACCGTCAGCCGCGAACGCTACACCCCGTTCGGCAAGCGTCGCGGCGGGGACGACCTGCCCTTCACCGACCGCGGCTTCCTCGGCAAGATCGAGGACGCCTCCACCGACCTCACCTACTTAGGCGCCCGGTACTACGACCCGGCCATCGCCAAGTTCATCTCCACCGACCCCGAACTCGACCTGCGTACCCCTGAATGGGCCAACGCCTACAGCTACGCCGCCAACAACCCCATCGACCTGTCCGACCCCGACGGCCGCCGCGTCGACACCGGCAACGCCAAATCCGACGCGAAATTTGCCGAAACGCACCACGCCAGCGGCAAAAAGAAGACCGCCCGGGAACGGAAGATCCACAAGGAGCGTCACCAGCAGTACGAGAGAGACCGCATCAGGGAGACCCGAAACCGAACCAGAGACGCTCAGGCGCAGGACAAGAAACAACACAGTAAGAACTGGAAGAGCCAATCACTGCAGGCAAGCAAGGAGAGAGCCTGCTGGCGCAACCCCAAGTGTGGCAGGGGAACTGTCCGAGAGACCGCCGATGCAGAAATCGCCATCGGAGTGGTTACTGGCGTCGGAGGCGTCGCTAAGGCTGGGCTGCGTATAGCTGTAAGCACTGGGCTCAAGACTGGCAGCAAGAAGGTGGCTACCAAGGCTGCCGAGGCGGCGCGCGATACACTGGGGCGTGAGCGCGGAAGGAAGTATGCTACATATATCGGCGGAAGGGATAAGCAGGGTAAGGTCTATGCTGGGTGTTCAAGAAACCCCACCGGTTGTGCCGAGGATGATGTGGCCCGACAAGGTGCAACAGACTTCACAAACGCCTACGGATGGCGCAGAAACAAGGAAACTGGTGAGCTGGAATGGAAGCGAATCCCTACATGTAAAAACTGCCAGGAGAAGTACTCGAGGAAGCAGTTCCCTAAAGATAACACCTTTGATCCTGGAGGTAAGTGGTCGGAATGAAAGGTCGACCCCTATATGTCATAGAAGTCGAACGGTGTAACTGGGGTTCTCTCACTGCCTGCGGAGGTTCTGCGGAGGAAATCCTGCAAGCAGTCATGAGCATGCTTGCGGCAACAACAGCGGATGAAGTCGAGCGCTATTACTGGCAACTCGAAAACCGTGCAGTGGTGCAGGGGCAGCTCTACAGCGCTGCTCCACCTCTAACTTCTGTTCTCATTGCTGCATTGCTAGATGATATCGCTAGGCCAGCACGGATCGGCGCTCTCGACCTTCTGTACCAACTTGTCAAGGGCACTCCTCATCCAGACGAAGCCGAGAGCCACCCAAATCTTGGCGAGGAATGTCGAGCGAGAGCGTATGAAGGAATCTGGATACTCTACAAAGAGCTGCTATATGGTGAAGCTGGCGCAGCGAAAGACGTTCTCGAAGTAGTCGAACATGATCCAGATCGTTTGCATTGGTTTCTGACTCGATCACGTATGACTTAGCGGAGAATTTCTGCGGGGTAGGTCTTGTTGAACTATCAGAAGTAAGCCTCGCAGGATTGAAGAAAGCAAATGGTTCTTTTCTGGCTGGTTCGGAGTCACCGCTAGTGTGGCCCCAGCGGTGAGCCTCCGGGGTGGGCGGAGTTTCATGTTCGACGGGCATCCGCTTAAAATGGGTATGCGCAAACTAATCGGCAGGCTATTGGGTCAGAGCGTCGGTATACGGCACGTCGTATTCGCGTCGTCGCAGCGCCGCTCAGCATCAAGCGAAGCGCTGAGCCGCAGGTGGGCGCCATGACCGCCTAGTGTGAGACAGGGTTCTGTAAAACCGTCGGCTCAGCCTACGCAAGTTCGAACCTTGCACCTGCCACACCAGCAGAAAGAGGCCCTTCACCAGCGGAAACGCGGTGAGGGGCCTCTCTCGTTGATCGCCCGTGTGTGCCCGTGGTTCCCCCTGTTTTCCCGTGGCATCTGGCACGGATTTGGCACGGCGATCGCCCGCGTTCGGTTGCCCCGTGCGGACGCACGCACCCCTCCCGACGGGAAGAGCCGGCCCGCCTCAGCCACTGACTGCGTTCGGCTTGTCGGCATCATCTCGGAGCCTGAGGCCCCCGCCGGAGGCGTCTTTGGTTAGGAATCGTTCCGATGGAGGCCGACCGGCCGGCGCCGACCGAGGGACGCCGCTGGTGCTGCGACGAGGCGAGGTTGGGTGTGGTGGAAGCGGCCGTTTCGCTGCGGTGGCGCGGTGATGCTGGCCAGCGTGCTGGATGGAATCGTCGGATTCTGCTTAATCTCGGATCTTGGTGCTGCATAGTGTCCGTTATGGCGGTTCTACGCGTTTTAGCCGGCGAGATGGAGGCACCGCCACGCTGGCGAAGTCTTGGGGCAAGAACGTGAGCCGGCGGCTCGCGACCTCCGTCGTTTGCGCGCTGGTAGCTGCTGCCCTGGCCGCCGTGCAGGTCCTCGCCGCGGATCGCTTGGGCATCAATCAGTGGACGACCAGAGTAGGCCCCTTCGACGAGTACGTCGGATGGGAGCACGCGGTGACCCGTTCCACGTGGTATCCGGCCGCTTCCACACTGGTCGCCTCCGCGATCACGTACCGTGTGTTTCGTCGTGCGCCGTGGTCCTGGCTGTGGCTGCCGGCCGCGGCCTGGCTCGGCTCCTGCCTGCTCGCTGCCCCGCTTCTGTACGGACTGGCATCCGCGGCGCCGGAAGAGGGCCTCAACTCCAGTCCATCCGAGGTGGCCTGGGCCACGATCATCGGCGGTGCGATCGGCGGCATCGCGGCGACGGCGGCGCTACGGCATCGGGGGGTCAGGGTCGGCCTGCTGGCCTATACCCTGTGGGTCTCCCTTCTGGAATTCACCAGACCCTGGTGGTGGGACAGGCCACCGTCCTTCGATCCTATGCTCGCGGAAGACGTGTGGAACGGCGGTACCGGTGAATACGTGGTGAAAGCGACACTCACGGAGGCCGGTGGGGTCACCGCAGGGTTGATGGGGCCGATCATGGTCAGCGGCATCGTCGCGGCATGGGCGGCGACGCAAGAGGGCCGATGGAGGAGCGGTGCCCTTGCGGGCGCGGCCGGCCCGCTTCTGCTCTGCTCCGTCTATCTCACGACCGATCCGGGGTTGAGCGACCAGGAAAGCATTCAGGACACTCTGTGGGTCTACTCCATCTTGGCGGTGCTGATCGGGCTGTTCGTCGGCACGATCAGCGCCGCGGTCTCGTGGAGCACCGCGAAGAGGAAGCAGGCCCGGGCACGCCCTTGAAACACAGCCCTCACAAAGATCGAAAGCCTAGGCCGTCTGATCTAGGCTTTCGTGTGTGTGGAGCCTAGCGGATTGAACCGCTGACATCCTGCATGCAAAGACGCACGCCGATCTTGCTTTACCAGAGCAGACGCAGCTCAACGTACGGGTGGCATTCCCCGTGACTCCCCGCGATTGCCCCTGCTTCCCCGCCCCATCGGGCACGCAACGGGCACGCCAGCCACATCGCTCGGTGGGCCGGAGCTGAGGAACGAAGCCCTGGACCCTCGATCGCCCCAGCCGGCGACGGCGGCCAGCCACCGACAGGCGATCGTGAGGGCCGTTCCCATGCGGCGCGCTTTGCGACCAAACAAGTTTCGATCCGTCGATCGCCCCCGACCACGCACGGTGCTCGACCGCTTCGGGCGATCGTGAGAGCGGTATCTGAACGATAGTGGAGTGTGCACGGTCAGAAATTTCTCCAGGTGAGCGGCCAGCATGATCCAGGCTGGCGGCCTTGGAATTTCCTGGCGGACGGTCATGCGGCGTCTGGGTGGGCGGACAGGCCAGGGTGGTTTCGACGAAGCGAGGTGGAACCTACCCGGCGGAAGTGGTTGGGCATGTGGATTACACGCCGGACAACATCGTGCTCCGGGGCGGAACCGAGGAGCGGGGTGGTGGCTGGGCGAGGATGTGGGATGAGGGCATCGGCGATGAGATCAAGCGGCGCGAGGCCTGGCTGGATCGGCCATGGCACGGTCATCGAGACGGTGCTGAGCGCACCGTAACCCCCCGTTTCATCTGGTCAGGTCTCATTTCGGATAAATCGTCACTACGTGCCAGCGTGCTGGCATGCCGTCGCCATGGCACTCCACCGCGGTCGCCGACCTGACGCAATGAGCATGCCGCCATAGGTGATGAGCTCTATGATCAGGTTCGTCCTGATCGTTGAGATTCGGAGAAGATGTCAATCTCATGCGCCGCGCCATGGTCCTTCTGGGTGGCGTCGCCCTCGCCATCGGCGCGTTCGTCCTCTTCTACCGGGGCCCGGGACAACCGTTCATCCGCGGCTACGTGAGCGACGTCGGCGCCACCATGCTGGTCTATGCGTTCTTGGGGCTGTTGTGGCGCACCACCGCCGCACGTCGCACCCTGGCCACGGCCGCGATCGCCGCCGCCGTCGAGTTCTACCAAATAGTCGGCATGACCCCGCCGGGCATCGGCGGTGTCCTGGTCGGCGCGTTCCCCGACCCATGGGACCTGGTCGCCTATGCCATCGGTGTGGTCGCGGCCCTGGCCTGGGAACGCCGATTGGTCCGATCCGATGATCAGACCGGCTGACTCTCGAACGCCACCTCACCGGCACGCTGACGGTACGGATGCCCCACAGCGGCGAGGTCATCGGGTTCGTCCTGCGCGGAGCCGCCGAGGCCATCGAATGGGTCGTGGCGGAGATGGACCGCCGCTACGACGACCTGGCGGCCTCCGGCTTCCGGCACGTGGACGAGTTCAACAAGGCGGTGCGGGCCGGGAAGCTCCAGCCGCCGCCCGGGAGCGAACGAGTCTATGAGCCGTACCCGTACCTGCTGGTGATCGTGGACGAGCCGGCCGGCCTCATGATGGTCGCCCCAAGGACGTCGAAGACTCCATAGTCCGCATCACGCAGCTCGCCCGCGCCGCCGGCATCCACCTTGTCATCGCCACCCAGCGGCCCTCCGTGGACGTCGTCACCGGCCTCATCAAGGCCAACGTCCCCTCGCGGCTGGCCTTCGCCGTCTCCAGCCTCACCGACTCGCGCGTCATCCTCGACACCCGGCGCCGAGAAGCTCGTCGGCCAGGGCGACGCTCTGTTCCTGCCGATGGGCGCCCAACGACCCATACGCGTCCAGAACGCGTTCGTCTCGGAGAAGGAGATCGCCGAGATCGTCGCGCACTGGAAGGCCCCGCGCCGCCAGCACACCGCCGCCCCTCGACCAGCTCACCCCCGCCCCCGCGGCCGCCGCGCCGAGCGAGGACCTCGGTGACGACGTCGACCTGTTCGTGCAGGCCGCCGAACTCGTCATCACCACGCAGTTCGGCTCCACCTCGATGCTCCAGCGCAAGCTACGCGTCGGCTTCGCCAAGGCCGGACGACTCATGGACCTGCTCGAATCCCACCGCATCGTCGGCCCCAGCGAGGGCTCCAAGGCCCGCGAGGTGCTGGCCAAGCCCGACGAACTCCCCGACCTCCTGGCACGCCTCGTGCCCGGCTACACCCCCAGAGAGGACACGCCGTGACCCCCCACACCGACGTCCAACCAGGTCGCCGAGATCATCAACCGGACGCTCATCGCCGAACTCGGACCCGACGTCATGGACCGGCCCGACCGCAGTCTCGGCGACACCGTCATGCAGGAACTCGCCAACGCGGGTCTCGCCGTGATCGACATCGACGCCGAAGCTGAGCGGCTCGCCGACCAGACCATGCTGGGCGGCATCTCCGTCGACGGCACCCGCGTCACCCTCCGCATGGTGCCGCCCGAGAAGATCGCCGCCACATGGCTGCGCGTCGCCCAGTTGACGCTGGGCGACGCCGTCAACTACGCCGAGTCGGTGTACGAACTCCCGCCGGCGGCCAACACGCACCCCGAACTCCTGCAGTCCATCACCATCCCCCTGCACCCGACCGGCGAGGCCCGAGAGCGGTACACCATCACGGTGCAGCGCGTCGGCAAGCTGTCCCCCACGATGCGCGCATCCTCGCGGAGGCCCGCGCCGAGCAGCTCGCCGCGGAGGTGGAGGTCTTCAAGGCGCCGCCGGGCTTCCGCAACACCAACCACGAGCAGCGCCTCCAGCAGCTGTTCGCCGACACCATCACCGAATTCCGCGACCGACCCGACCGGACAGCTCACCAGGTGATGCTGTACGCCCCGTCCGCTATGTGGGCGGTGCAGCGGGGAGAAGCCCGTTGGGCTGAGCTGTATGTAGATAAGATGTCACTCTGGGTAACATTGACGAGAGGGTCGGCCGCCCCCGATTCATCACTATGAGTTATGGATCATTTTCAAGGAGTGAAGTGAGCGACGCGTTCCCATCCGGCAAGTTCTTCCGCATCGTCAACGAGGGCACCGGGCTGTGCCTGGCCGCCGCACACGGGGGCACCACCCACGGCGCCCAGAAGGCACAGGACCGCTGGACCGGCGAGGAGGGCTACATCCCCTACTCCCACACCAACGACCAGGTCCTCACCCTCCGCACGCCCACGGGCCACCGGGGCGAGGTGTGGTTCTTCAGCGAGATCAAGAACACCTACGGCGACGAGGACTGGCACCTGGTCAACGTCAACAAGGACATCCGCAGCACCTTCACCCTCCACGTCGGCCCCCTGGACGGCTTCTCCCAGCCGGTCGGGCTGGGCCTGCAGGGCTGGGGCGTGCCGGGCCAGACCCAGTGGAACTCCGGCGGGGGAATGATCTGGCCGCGCCTGCATGAGGACAAGGTCGTCACCGTCCTGTCCGACGGCCACGGCAACCACCAGGCCGTGCTGGCGGCCCAGGGTGGCGCCAACCAGCAGTGGCGCTTCGACCAGGTCGAACTGCCCGGCGAAGCCGTACCCACCCGCAGAAAGGGCATGTACGAAATGAGCCCGTCGGGCACGGATCTGTCCAAGTGGAGGCACGTCCTCTAAGCGGCTGACGCATCCTGACCCCCAATGCGTGGTAGCGGGGCCCGCCCCCGCCGCTTACCTACGGGGGGTGTCCTCGTCGAGCGGGAAGTTGCCCGCAGCGAGCGGCGTTGCACCGCCACGTGACAGGCCCGGTTCCGCGTGAAGGGCGCCTTCGCGCGGAACCGGAGCGGTCAGCTTCGAGGTGCCGGCTTTGCGGCGCCGAGCAGGATGGGTCCTTGTGTGAAGGGAGCCGGATGTGCCGGGTCACGCACCGCCCGGAAACCGGGATCGCCTGCCGCCTGGACGGGCGGGGTGGCTCAGTACCAGATGTAGGCGCCGTAGGTCTGGAACGGGTGCCAGGTGCCGTCGAGCTCGCACTTCACCCGGCTGGGATGCCAGGCGGGATAGTTGACGAGGAGGAAGGCGTTGCAGGTCACGATCGAGTTGGCGGTGTCGACGCGGTGCCACGATTCGGCCTGAGCCGGAAGGGCGCCGGCCAGGAGCGCGCCGCTGATGGCGGCGGCGCCTAGACCTGCGATGAGGGCTTTCTTGATGGCTTTCATGCCGGTGTTCCTTTCTGGTGCTTGAGCGGGAGACCTCCCGCCCGGTGACGACTGGTTGCCAGGCGTCTTTGCGGCGGGTGGCGATGCTGGTGGAGTGCGCGGGGCCTCGATGGGTTCCTGCCGACGCGTCCGGCGGCCGAAGGATGACGGCTCCGGGCGCTTACAGGGTGTCCCTGACCTGGATCTGGCCGTTGTCGAGGAGGAACCGCTGGTTGGTGTGGTCCATGCAGTTCCACAGGCGGACCTTGTCACCGTTGTTGCGGCTGTTGCCGGCGTCCAGGCAGACGGGGGCGCCGGCGGCGAAGGTGTCGGCGAGGATGATCTGTCCTCGCTTGACGACCCACTTCTGGTTGGCGTGGCCCATGCACTGCCACAGGCGGATGCGGGCGTCGTTGGCGCGGGTGTTGCCGGCGTCCAGGCATACCTCCCGGGCGGTGCCGACGGTGTCTTCGACCTTGATGGCGTCGTTGTGGAGGACGAAGCGCTGGTTGGTGTGGTTCAGGCAGCGCCACAGGTGGATCTCGGTGCCGTCGGCGCGGTTGTTGGTGGCGTCGACGCACACCGGGGACGCGGCCTGGGGGGAAGGATCGGCGTGGTGCGGGGCGGAGGCCGCGGCGGGCAGGGCGGTGAGCGCGCTCGCGGCGGTGATGGCGGCGGCGCCGGCCAGCAGACGGCGGGTGAGCAGCATGGTGCCTCCTGGAAGAGATCACTTAGACCCGAACATCCTGCCGTAACCGACAGTAGTTGATCAAGAACTGTCCGTGCGTGTTCGGCCGTTCCCCGCGAAGGGGCGTGTCCCCTTTCCGACGCACTCCAGCCGCACCCTTACCAGGCCACAGACGGTGCTGCGCGCCGCCGCCGGACGGCGGCGTGAGCGCCGACCACCTCCCGCACTGATCCGCTCAGCACACAACGCCCGCAGTCCCCACAGGACTGCGAACCACCCCTGGTGGGCTGTACGGCAAACGGCCCCTACGAGGTGTCGGACGCCTCGGTGTTCTCCCCACCCTTCTCGCACCTGATCAGTGCCTTTGCAGTCCTCCGGCGCACCGCGAGCCGATCACGGTCATCAACCGATCGATTCCGAAAAAGATCAACGCCGTTTAGGGCTCATGACAGAGTTCTCACGGGCACCCTTATCCCGGCGGCGAGCCCCGAACTCATCCCGAACGCCCAGACCGGAACCCGGAGTCGGGCACCGCAGCCGTCACCCGCTGTGGCCTTCCGCAACGCTCTACTTTGCGGCTCATGACACGGACCCGAGTGGAGGAACTACCAGGACGGCGTTGGTCTGCCTCTCGCGCAGATACTCCTCCCGGGAAGGGCCCTCCCTGCGGGCGCGCAGCGTCGCCTTCTCCCCCCGCAGGTCGGCGTTCTCGGCGCGTAGCCGGTCGGCGTCCACCGCCCTCAACCGGCTCGTCAACCGAGTGATGGTCTCGTACGCGCGGCCCAGGTCAGCCCGCACCTCCTCCGACTGCTCGACCGCCGTGTGCGCCTCCTGGCGGGCGGCGTCGAGCTGTCGGCGGAGCTGACCGATGTGACGCTGGCGGCTGGCCAGACGCTTGAGGATGGTCACCACGCGGACACCTCAGCAAGGATGTCCAGCCCGGCCTTGATCTCCGCGGAAGTGACTTCTTTCAGCTCGTTCGGCATCGCAGACGGCGCCGTCGAGTGGGGCATGATCGACGGCGGGGGAGGCGGGTTCTCCTCGTCCTGGTGCGGCAGCTTCGTCTCATCATGGTCGAGCGGGATGCCGGCGGCCGCCAGCACCTCGCGCAGGATCTCGACCGCGGTGCGCAGCCGCTTGGCGTTCGCGTCCGACAGCACCCGCCCGGCTTTGACCTCCCAGCCGCCGGTCTGTGGCTTTTGTCGAGGCCGCCTCGGGCCAGGTCCGGGCCCGAAGTACGTACCGACTATCTAGAGACCCTGAGGCAGGGCAGGGGCTCAGGCCGCCTGAAGCCGGAACCTGGGCGCCGCGAGGAGCCCGCCCCGTGATCACCGTCTCCGCCCGACGCAAAGGTCGGGTGAACATGACGGCCGTGACCGCTTTCCGCCCCGGTGGGCGACCGCATCTGTTCTACAAACTGCACGTCTACCACGGCCGCAAGAGTGAGCCCAAGAGCTTCACCCGGGCTGACTACCGTGACCTCATCGTCGCCACCCACCATCAGCTGGGCACTCCGATCGTCTGGGTGTGGGACAACCTCAACGTCCACCTGGCCGCCGATCTGACCGCGTTCGCTGAGGCTAACGCCGACTGGCTACAGATCTTTCACCTGCCCGCCTATGCCGCGGAGCTGAACCCGGTCGAGGGCATCTGGTCCCTGCTCAAGCGCAGCATCGCCAACTTCATCGTCGCCGACCTGACCGGGCTGACCCGGATCATCAAGCGCAAGCTAAAGAAGATCCGGTACCGCCCGCACCTGATCAATGGATGCCTGAAACAGACAGGCTTGACCCTCGGACCAGGGTGATCACGCGGCCGACTCTACGAATTCGCCCTGTTGTACTCTGTTCACTTCGCGCGGGATTGATCGCTGGAGAGGGTTCCTCATGGCCGACCACACCACTCTCATTGACGAGCTGGCCAAGGCCGAACAGCGCCTGCAGGCGGCACAGCTCGCCGGAGACGTCGAAGAGCTGGACCGGCTGCTCGACGAGCGGCTCGTCTTCACCGGACCGCCGGACAACCAGTGCCACCCGGATGCCAAGCAGCTCGATCTCCACAACCACCGCTCACGAACACTGGTCCTGACGAAACTCCTCCAGGAAGACCTCACCGTGCTCGTTGTGGGGGACACCGGCGTCACCTGCTTCCTCGGCACGCTGGAAGGCAGCGTCGCCGGAACGCCGTTCGCCGGACGGATGAGCTACACGCGGACGTGGGTTCATACGAACGAGCACGGGTGGCGCATCCTGGCCGCCCACGCCAGCCCGGCGTAAGCGGGTGCGCAGCACAGGCTGACTGGCCTGCCGAGTATAGGGCGTACTTTCAACAAGCCTCGGCCGAGGAAGTTGCGGGCTCCCGCCGTCCGCCTTCTTCGGGACTGTACGGGTCTTCGGCTCTGGCTCATCTTGATGCCGGATGCTGGGCACGTCCCCGGATCTGATCTGCGTGTCAAGCCGCTAAGGGGTCCTAACAGAATGATCTCTGTTGTGCCTTGATCTCTCGCTTAAGCCAAGCGATAGGAGCATCAGCGAGCGGCCACGACGTCCCCGGTCTTGATCGGAGGAGGAGGCAGCGGCTCTCGTGGAGACATGTCGCGGATCATGGCATGGGGGAGATCTGTCGGCTCCGGCTGGTATCCATGATCACCCAGCGTTCCGGTCATGAGTGGAGCCGTGTGATGACGTCAGCGGGCGGATGGGACTACCTGGATCCGGCCACGAGGGCCGCCTACCAGCGGTTCGACGAGCTCACTGAGCAGGGGCTCGAGCCCGGCCCCGGCGTCGACTGGCGGGTCTACGGCACTTACGCGCAGGTGAAACTCTGGCTGGGGCCGGAAGGCGGCCATGACTACGACGAGCGGGTGCTGCGCGTGGTCCGGTCGGTGGCCGAGCGCGACATCGACTTCACCTACCGGGAAGCGCACCACCTGATGGAGCGGGCAGGGTACTGGGTGCGGCAGGGGCACACCCGCTACGAGGAGCTGTTCCGGATCCCGCTCGCGGCCGCCCGCCGGTTCGACTACCAGCGGCGCCGGGACCTGCTGCGCCGGCTGACGTCGGGGCCGCGGCTGAAGGAGGCACGGGCGCTCCTGGCGGAGCAGGTTACCGAGCTGCTCACCGAACCGGCCGAGCACGGTCCGGCCGGGGTGGTCCGGACCGAGATCGGGGACACCGACCACTTCGCCCGCATGCTGGCCGAGGAGTACGGCCCGCGCCTGGTCGAGGTGCTGCCGCTGTTCCGCCACTGGAACACCGCCCGCTCGACCAGACCCAGCGCCCGGTGGTTGAGGGACGCCGCGCGGATGCTCACCCCCGGCGCGGTCGCGCTGGTCGGTGAGCTACTTGCGCGGCTGGCGGCCTACCGGGGCGGAGACTGGGTTGTCCGCTACGACGACGAGGAGTGGTGGGACAAGGTCTTCCTCAGGGAAGACACCATCGTCGTGGTGCGCGGCATCCTGTGGACCTGCCAGGTCATCGACGAGCGCTGGGTGACCTCACTCGTCACCGACGTCGCGATGACCTGCGGCACCGGGAGCAACGAGATGGGCTCCACGTGCCGCTGCGAACCTGTCACCAACGCCGCCGTCGGCGTCCTGGCCCGCAGGGGCGGCCTCGACGTGATCGTCCCGCTGTCCAGGATCCAGGCGAAGGTGCGCGCGAGGTCCGTACAGAGGAATCTGAGCCTCGCCCTCGACACGGTGGCCGGCGAGAACGGGCTGACCCGCGAGCAACTGCTCGATCGGACGGTCCCCACCTTCGGCCTGGACACCGGCGGCGTCCGCGAGGACAGGATCGGCGACTACCGGGTCAGGCTGTCCGCCGACGTGCCCGCCTTGCGCTACATGAACGCCGCCGGCAAGACCGCCAAGTCGCTGCCCAAGGATGTGCGCGCGGAGCTGTCCGATCTGCGGGCCATCGTGAAGGAGCTCAAGCTGGCGCAGGCGGCCGTACGGTCCCGCTTGGAACAGGCGATCGTCCATGAACGGACGTGGCGCTGGCGCGAGGTGAGCGAGTGCTTCCTCGACCATCCCGTCACCGGCCCCTACGCCCGCACCCTGGTCTGGCAGATCGCCGGCGGCCCTGCCGGTCAAGACCTCCGACGGCTGGGAACTGGCCGGCTACAGCCCCGCCCCCGACGCGGTGGCAGGCCTGTGGCACCCGATCCACGCGACCGCCGACGAGGTGGCGGCGTGGCGCGTCCATCTTCTCGACGGTGGTGTACGCCAGCCGTTCAAGCAGGTCTTCCGCGAGATCTACCTGCTGACCCCCGCCGAGGAGCGGACCGGCACCTTCTCCAACCGTTTCGCCGGCCACATTCTGCGCTACGGCCAGGCCCGGACTTTGCTGGGCCAGCGCGGCTGGACCGGCCGGTCGATCGGCAACTGGGGCTATGACAACGGCGGCGACCAGGGCGAGGTGGTGCGCGACCTGGCAGGCTGGCAGGCCCGATGGGCCATGCACATCGTCTCCGCCCCCGGGGCCGAGACCGCCATGCTGTGCGCCACCGAGGGCATCACCTTCCACCGCGACGGGCAACCGGCGTCGATGGCCGATCTGCCGCCGCTGGTGCTGTCGGAGATGCTCCGCGAGGCCGACCTCGCCGTGGGCGTGGCTTCGGTCGCCCGCGACGACCAGGCGCTGATCGGCCACGAAGGTTATTGGCGCTCCCACGGCTTCGGCGAGCTGACCGAGACGGCCAAGATCCGGCGCGAGGTGCTGGCGCGGCTGCTGCCGAAACTGAAGATCGCCTCCCGGGTGGAGCTGACTGACAGATTTCTTCTTGTCCGGGGTGATCTGAAGACGTACAAGATCCATCTGGGGTCGACGAACATCCTGATGGAGCCCAACGACGCGTACCTGTGCATCGTCCCGGCGAGCGGGCGCGCGGCCGGATCGGTGTTCCTGCCGTTCGAGGACGATGGGGGGACGCTGTCGGTGGTCCTTTCGAAGGCGTTCCTCCTGGCCGACGACACGGCGATCACCGATCCGATGATCACCCGGCAGCTCGGCTGAACTACCCCCCCGACCATCCGCGGCTAATACGCGGCTGGGTTTTGGGCAGCGTGAAGGGCAGCGTTGGAGTGATCGTGCGATCTGTGGACTCGGGGGTTGCCGCCCCCGAACCGCTGCCCCGCGAGGACACCGTCCGCCTGCCGGGCGCGATGGTCATCTTCGCTCTCCAGCTCGTGACTGTTCGCCACCTCGGGTGCCAACTGGCTGATCCGCTGGAGTTCTCCCGCCTCGGCGCGACGGGGCCGGCGGGTCACGGCCGCTGCTCGGCATGTCCCGTGCAGCCGTGCACGATGACCTGAACCACGTCCCGTACGACATCCCTGGTGACGCTCCCCGGCGGCGCGCTGACCAGGGTGAACAGCGCGCCCGCGTAGAGCGTGATCATGGCGGGGATCCGCTCGCGCGGGATGGCCAGGCCGAGCTGGTCGTGGTGGCCGGCCGTGACCTGTATCGACGTGTCCTGCAGGCCCGCCAGCGCGGCTGCGAGCGCCGGTCGGCGGGCGCCCTCCAGTTGCAGTTCGAAGATCGCCAGATAGCGGCGGCGCAGGGTGGTCGCCGCGGTGAGCAGCGATTCCGTCAGCATGTCGGCCAGCGTCGCGGGCCGCTCGACGGCCCGGTCGGTGTCGGCGTGGTGCAGCTCGAGGATGCGCTCGGCAGCGGCCACCAGGAGCGCTTCGCGGCTGCGGAAGTAGTTGGAGGCCGTACCCGGCGGCAGGTCCGCCGCCTTCTCCACCGCGCGGTGGGTCAGCCCGTGCGCGCCTGACGACGCCAGCAGGTCGATGGCGGCGTCGGCGAGGGCTTGGCGGCGGGCCGGATTCGTGGGCGGCATATGACCATGTTACCAATATCCGTACTAGTACGTTCGTAGTGTATGAGCGGGAGGTCTCATGAGGATCGCGGTGGTCGGAGCCGGGCTCGGAGGGGTGGCGGCCGCGGTGGGGTTGCATCGCCAGGGCCACGAGGTGACGCTCTTCGAACGGGGCGCCGAGCTCCGGGAGAAGGGCACGGGGATCGTGGTCATGCCCAACGGGCTTCGCGCGCTGGACGACCTGGGGCTGGCCGAGGACGTTCGCAGGCGCGTCATGCACGCGATCAGCGGGGGGCTACGGGACCGGCATGGAAGGCCGCTCTTGATCGCCGACCTGGCCCAGGTGGAGCAGGGGATCGGGACGCCCGCCATGATCGACCGAGCGGAGCTGCACAGAGCCCTGCGCGCCCCGCTGCCGCCCGACCTCGTGCGAACCGCGACCCCGGTCGAGCGCCTGCAGCCCGACCCCACCGGAGTGACGGTGATCAGCGACGGCGCGCCCGTCGCGAGAGCGGACGCCGTGATCGCGGCCGACGGCAGCGGCAGCCGACTGCGTGCGCAGCTCTTCCCCGGCCACCCCGGGTTGCGGCGGACCGGCCGGATGGACCTGCGCGGCATGCTGCCCCGCCCTCCCGGCCTGGCGCCGGACCTGCTCCTCAGCCAGTTGGTCGACCGCCGCAACGGGGCGATGTTCGGACTGTTCCCCGTCGGTGAGGACCGGTTGTACTGGTTCACCGACTCCCTCCTGCACGGCCCGCCGCCCGGCGCGGAGGAGGCGCGCCGGGAGATGCTGTCCCTGATGGCCGACTGGCATCCCCTCGTCACGGCACTGATCGGGGCCACGCCGCCCGAGGACATCTACGTCGACCCGATCGCCCGCCTGGCCGAGCCCCTGCCCTCGTTCGCGGTCGACAGGATCGCGCTGCTCGGCGACGCCGCGCACGCCATGTCACCCGACCTCGGCCAGGGCTCCAGCCAGGCCTTCGAGGACGCTGCCGTACTGACCCGCCACCTGAGCGGCGCCGAGCCGGCGGACGCCGTCGAGCGGCTCCTGCGCTACGACGCCGAGCGCAGGCCCCGCGCCAACCGCATGATGCTGGGGGCGGCCAGGCAGTCGCGGCTGACGTCCCGGACCGGGATCTCCGCGTGGCTGCGCGACCTGTCGCTGCGGGCCGTGCCGTCCCGGCTGGCCACTCGGCAGATCGCCACCCTCTGGCACGTCTGAGAGTGCGCCTGCGGCAAGGCCATCGGCGGCGCCGCCGTCACCGACGAGAACATGCTCTCCATGGCTCTGCGCCTGCGCGGCCAGAACCTCAGCCTGCGCGACATCGCCGTCCGGCTCGTCATGTCAGCGATCGCCCGATGGGGCCGGGCAATGATCACAGAATTGAGCCACCCTGCGCTTGGGGGCTGCGCGGGCGGGGAGCGAGGGGGACGATGCCCTCGTCTCGATCGACGCAGGGCAGGGCGGATCAAGGCATGCCGTCGTGCTGGGCCTTGGCGCGGGCCGGCCGATGAGATCGGTGCCGCCGTTGGATCGGCATCCTTCCATCCGACGGCGAAACGGTGCGCGCCCTGCGGCCGGCAGCCGTGGTGGCCGGGCACAAGGATCCCGCTCGTCCGGACGATCCGGGCATCCCCGACGAGACCGGCGAATACCTGCGCACCGCCCTCAAGGTGATCGCCACCAGGCCCACCCCCCGTGCGTTCTTCGACGAGATGACCCGGCGCTATCCGGAGCGCGTCAACCCGGGCACCGTCTGGCTCAACACGCGCGGGGAGCGCGGCAGGGTCTCCAAAGGCGCTCGGAACCCCGTCCGGAGTCAATGTCATGAAACAGCCGGCACAGAGCCGGGTTCGGTACATGATCGGGACCATCAGGCCCCGGGAACCGCTACGGCGTGATCGCGTCGGCGGCCCGGGCCACCGGCTTCAGCAGTCGCCATCCCAGGGGCGCCAGGGCCAGCCACATGCACAGGACCGCGAACGGCATGAGGGCCTGGCGGCCGGATCCGTCCAGCACTTCGTAGCTGACGAACAGGGCCAGGGTGGTCAGGACGAGTATCAGGGTCGTAGCGCTGATTCGCTTCAGGATGGCCAGCTGAATGATCAGGGCCAGGAGCCCGAGGTAGACAAGCTGGGTGCCGAATCCGTACAGGATCGGCTCGGCTGCCGGGATGCTTCGGATCTGCTGGTCCAGGGCCTTCAGCTGCGCGTGATTGTCCGTGGCGGACAGGACGTACAGGTCGACGAGCATCTCGGCGATCGAGGCGGTGACGCTGATCAGTGCCACCGCCAGGCTCACCCTGGCGAGGATCTGCGCGGCACCGCGGCTTCGGACCCGGCGAAACAGCTCGACGCAGGCGATGGCCAGCAGCACGAAACCGATGAGCCACACCGAATGCGCGATCGTCGCCCATGGCTCGACTCCTTCGTTGCCGCCGAACCTCATCAAGGTCCAGCCGCCGAGCTGCGCCACCGGCGCCAGGATGAGTGCCCACCCGGCGAGGGTCGCCCAGGTCGTCGTCGCCGTCCGGGTCGGGTCGGATGTGCCGCGGCGCAACAGTTCCCGTCCTGTCCGCAGGAAGGCCAGCCAAAGGATCAGCGCCGATCCGGCCTGCGCCAGCCGCAACGGGATCTCCACCAGCAGCTCGGCGCCGTTGACCAGTACCGCCGCAGTCACCAGGATCGCGAACAGTACGGTGGCCCTGCCCTGCGCCGCGAGGTGTATCGCCTGCACGATCAGCGCCAGGAACAGCAGCACCGGCCCGATGTCGTAGATGGCCGCCTGAACCCCGGGCAGGTCGTGGATCTGGCTGCTCAAGGCCCGCATGTCGGCGCGGTTGTCGGTGGAGAAGCCCACCACCAGATCGATCACCATCTGGATGAGCAGGAAGCCCGCGCCGATGACACCGACGATCAGCGAGCCGGTGGCCAGCATCCGCCCTCCCGAGGTGGTGTCCTTGGCACGTCTGTACAGCTCGACGCAGACGATCGCGTACATGACGTTGTTGAGGACCCAGGCGATGTGGGCCAGGGTCCAGCCGGGTTCCTGGCCACCGGTACCGCCCAGACGCATCAGAGCCCATCCGGCCACGACCAGCAGTGGTGCGGTGACGAAGGACAGCCCGGCGACTCGTTTCGAGTTCATGGACGCCGACCCTAGTCTTACAGAATTTTTTCTGCAAGTTTTTCTCTGCATAACTGTTTCGGTACGGCTAGGCTGGTCACATGTCAACGGAACCGGTCATGCACACCCCGGCGGCGATGAAGGCGCTAGCCAGCCCACTGCGGCGAGAGATCCTCAGACACCTCGCCAATCACGGCCCGGCCACCTCCACCACGCTGGCCAAAGCCATGGGCCAGAACACCGGGACCACCAGCTACCACCTGCGCATGCTGTCCGACACCGGTTTCGTCACCGAGCTGCGCGAGCGCGCCAAGGGGCGGGAACGCTGGTGGGACGTCGTCAAAGCCGACCGGCGGATGCCCGCCCGCGAAGATCTGACCGACGCCGAACAAGACCTCGCCGAGCGACTGGGCGACTCCCAGCTCGCCGAGGACCTACGGCTGCTGTCAGCCTTCGCCCACAACCGCGACGAGGACGGCGACTGGCAGCAGGGCTCCCGCGCCAGCACCTTCATGACCAAGGCACGGCTCAAGGAATTCCACGAGGAGTACCTGAAACTCGTGCACCGCTTCGGTGCCGACCACGACAACGCACCCGCCGACGCCCGGCTGATCCTGCTGCGCTGGATCGGTTTCCCCGACTCCCGCGGCTCCTGATCCCTCCACCCCGACGTCTTCCTCCGCAGGAGATACCGCTTCCGAGATCACGAACATGACCTACTGGTGGCCGCTTCTGACCGTCCCTCGGCTGGACCGGCGCACATCCAGATCATCCGCATCCGGTCGGCCATCGCCATCATCGGACGTGGCCGACCAGCCGATCCACTCCGAACCACGATCGCCGGCCGGGCTAGGACGGTGGACAGACGGTGGGCGATCACGAGCGTTGACCGGCCGCCGGACAGGGTGTCGATGGCCTGCTGGATGGCGGACTCGTTGGCGGCGTCGACGCTGGAGGTGGCCCGTCGAGGACGAGGCGACGACGGGCCACACGATCGAGCTGCGCCCTGACCAGCGAAGACGCCCGACAAAGCGTGCGCGACGAGCAGGCCCTTGCCGACGTAGGTGGCCGTGAGGGACAGCAGCAGCAGGACGAGTCCGGCCGGCCGTCACCGGACCTGGGGCGACAAGGCCGGCAGCCGGGGGATCACGGCTCCTCCTTGAGCCGTTCGAAGACGAGCTGGGTGCGGTGGACGGCGCGCACCCCGTACACCTGGCAGATCAGGTCGGGGGTGAGGACCTGTTCGGGTGGTCCGCCGGCCACGATGCGGCCGGCGTTCATGAGGTAGAGACGGTCGCAGAAGGCGGCGGCCTGGTTGAGGTCGTGCAGGACGGCCAGCGTCGCGATGCCCAGCTCGCGGACCAGGTGCAGGATCTCCAGCTGGTGGCGGATGTCGAGGTGGGAGGTGGGCTCGTCCAGCAGGAGCAGGCGGGTCTGCTGGGCGAGGGCGCGGGCGAGCAGGACGCGTTGTTTCTCGCCGCCGGACAGGGTGGCGAAGACGCGTTCGGCGGCGCCGGCCATGCCGACGCGGTCCAGCGCCCGTGCGGCCAGCTCCTCGTCCACAAGGGCGTCGGGCTTGTACGGGGTGCGTCCCATGAAGACGATCTCGGCCACCGTGAAGTCGAGGTCGGCCGGGGTCTCCTGGGCGACGACGGCGGTGCGCCGGGCGGCCTGGCGGGCGGGCAGCCGGTGCACGTCGTCGCCGTCCACGGTGATGAGCCCGGCGGCGGGGCGCAGCGCCCGGTAGACGGTGCGGAGCAGGGTGGACTTGCCGCAGCCGTTCGGTCCGACGAGGCCCACGAACTCGCCGTCGTCCACGAGCAGGTCCGCCTCGTGCACGATCGGGTGGCCGTCGAGCGCGACGGACACGCCGCGCAGGTCGAGCTTCACGTGACGCTCACCGCCCGGTCCACGGAGCGGCGGCGCAGCAGCCACAGGAAGAACGGCACGCCGAACAGCGCGGTGACGATGCTGAGCGCCAGCTCCTGCGGCGCGTTGACCGTGCGGGCGGCGACGTCCACGAGCTGGAGGAACACCGCTCCGAGCAGGGCGGTGACGGGCAGCACCCGGCGGTGGTCGGCGCCGACGAGCAGCCGGGCGGCGTGCGGCACGATCAGGCCGACGAACGCGATCGCGCCGCTGGTGGCCACCAGCACGCCGACCAGCAGCGAGGTCAGCACGAACAGGGTCAGGCGGAAGCGGTTGACGTTCACGCCGAGCGAGACGGCCGTCTCCTCCCCGGCGGCGAGCGCGTTCAGCGGGCGGTGCTGCAGCAGCAGGTACGTCACCCCGGCCGCGAGGACGACGGCGGGCAGTGGCAGCATGTGCCAGCGGGCGCCGCCGAGGCTGCCCATCAGCCAGAACAGCACCTGCTGGGCGGCCCGTCCGCTCTGGGCCAGTTGCAGGACGTAGCTGTAGGCGGCCTGGAACAGGTAGGCCAGCGCCACCCCGGCCAGCACGAGCCGGGACGGGGTGATCCGTCCGGAGCGCTGCGCCAGCACGTACACCAGCCCCAGAGCCAGCAGGGAGCCGGCGAAGGCGGCGGCCGACAGCGACAGCCCGCCGAGCGCGGAGGCGCCGAGGATCAACACGAGCACCGCGCCGAACGAGGCACCGGAGGAGACGCCGAGCAGGAACGGGTCCGCCAGCGGGTTGCGCACCAGTGCCTGCAGCACCGCTCCGACCACCGCCAGCCCGGCCCCGACGAGGAGCGCCAGCAGCGCGCGGGGCAGCCGGAACTCCCAGACGATCTGCTCCTGCACCGGGGTCCAGGTGCGCGGCACCAGGCCGGGGACGAGGCGGTCGGCGACGATGCCCCAGGCCTGCGGCAGGGCGACGTGCACCGCGCCGATGCTCACCGCCAGCCAGGTCGAGGCGACGACGGCCACGATGAGCACGGCGACGAGCACGAGGAACCGGCTCGCGCGGCGGTTCCTGGGCAGGAGCGCGGTACGTGCCGGGTTCTGCTGGGTTGTGCTGGTCACGGGGTGAAGGCGTTCGGGTGCAGGAAACGGGCGATCTCGGTGACGGCCAGGATGTTGCGGTAGCCGGGGTGCTGGGCGGCCACGGGGAGCGCGAGGAAGCGGTTGTCCTTGGCTGCCGGGCTGTTCCTGGCGATGGCGAACGTTTCGGCGGCCTTGGCCGGCGAGCTCGGCATGTCCTCGCCGCGCAGGGTGGCGTAGTCGCTGACCAGGACCGCGTCGGGCTGGGCGGCGCTGATCTTCTCGGCGCTGACCTCGGTGTAGTCGCCCTTGACGTCGGCCAGCACGTTCACCCCTCCGGCCAGGGTGATCATCTGGTGGGTCAGCCCGGCGCCGCCGTAGGCGTTGACCGGGCCCTTGCCGCCGTCGGTGGCCAGCACCTTGACCGGGGTCCGGCCGGCGACGCGCTTCTTGACGTCGGCGAGCTCGCCCTGCAGTTCGCTGATCAGCCTGTCGGCGCGGTCGGGGACGCCGAAGATCGCGCCGAGGTTGCGCAGGTCGGCGAAGGTCTTGTCGATGGTGAACTCGAGCACCTGCTCGGGGCTGCACCAGCCGCCGAGGATGTAGACCGGGGTGCCGGCCGCGTTCAGCTCGTCCACGGTGGCGTAACCGCCGGCGGAGTCGAAGCCGGCCATCGCGTTGTCCAGGACGAAGTCCGCGCCCTGGGCGAGCATGACCTCCTTCTGCGGCAGCATGATCGTGTCGGAGATCTCGGGGATCTTGTCGTACAGCTCCTTCTGCCCCGGCAGGAACGCGCTCTCGGAGAAGTTCGTGCGCCCGGCGATCCGGTCGCCCAGGCCGAGGGCGAGCAGGGTCTCCAGGGCGGGCTGGTAGCCGGTCACCACCTTGGCGGGCGGCTTGTCGAAGGTGAGCTTGCGCCCGCAGTTCTCGATCGTGACCGGGAAGCCGGCCTGCGGCTGCTGCTCGGCCTGTCGAACAGCGGGTGCCTGCGAGCAGGCGGTCAAGGTCAGGGCCATCGCCAGGATCAGGAGTCGTCGCATGCCGACACCACCGCCTCCAGCAGTTCACGGTCGCGGGTGATGAGGGCCGGCGTGCCGACCCGCTCGCAGTTGCATTGCAGTTGCGAATAATTCGCAAGAAGCACCGTAAGTGGCGGAAGGGCGCAGGTCAATGTGTGTCCACCTTGCGAAACCGTCGCCGGCTCAACGGACCCGGGTCAGGGCGTCCATCCTGAGCCATGCCATGCGGACGGCCAGCGCGGCGAGCGCGGTCAGGGGGAGGAGCATGGCCACGGCTCCGGCCAGCCGCTGGTCGCCCAGGACGTCCGGCACGCCGGGCGGGGCGGCGAGTTCGAACCACTCGCCCGCGAGCTGCGGGCCGAGGATCAGGTACGCGCCCAGGGCGACGTGAACCGCGGTCACCACGGCGAGGAGCCGGACGCGGGCCGTCCAGGAAACCGGATGAGGCAGCGGGTCCACGCCGGCCAGCACCCGGAACACCAGCAGGCCCGCACCGAAGAAGAGGAACCCTGTGAGCACGTGCGGGGCGTAGCCGGACAGGGACCAAGGCAGCCATGGAGTGGCGTAGAGCAGGAGGAACGCGACCGGGTAGGCGATCACCAGGACTCGGGGGCCGGGCAGCCGCCAGGATCCCGGTGACGCGGTGGTGGCCTGGGCCGCGAGCGTGAGCGGGGCGCCCAGGCAGAGCAGCAGGGGCGAGACCACGGTGATCGCGGCGTGCTGGAGCGCGTGGACCGACAGCATCGCCCGCGCGTACCCGCCCACGCCGCCGAGGAGCACGAACGCGGTCAACGCCAGGCCGGCGGAGAAGGCGAGCGTCCGGGAGGCCGGCCAGCCGGGCACCCTGCGCACGCCCACCCAGTAACCGGCCGCCGGCAGGGCGAGGAGCAGCAGGATCGCCGGATCCAGCCGGACCTCGGTGACCAGCGCCGACGGGCTGAAGGGGGCGAGGGCGTACTCCAGGACGAGGTGCTCGTGGCCGCCGCCGCTGCCGGGCGGCGGTGGCGTACGGGACAGGCCGACGGCCAGCCCGATCGCGGCGGCCATCACCGTCACCTCGCCCGTCGCCAGCCGGACGAAGGTCTGTCGCACGCCACGGTCCCCGACCCCTGCGACCGTGTGGCGGCGATGGTTCCAGCCGAACAGCCCGAGGAGCACCAGGGCGGCCGTCTTGGCCAGCAGCAGCTGCCCGTACCCGGTCAGCCAGAGGTCGGACGGTGTGCCGAGCCGCACCCACGCGCTCGCCACGCCCGAGACCGTCACCGCCGCGAAGCAGCACAGGGCGACCGTGCTGAACCGGGGCAGCACCACCGGCAGGTCGGGGGAGCGGCGGAAGTGGACGAGCACGGCGCCGAGGCCGCCCACCCAGACCGACACCGGCACCAGGTGGGCCATCAGGGCCGAGATCGCGATGTCGTGGTCGCCGGCCGAGGCCGCGTGCCCCACGTACGCGGGCGGTAACAGCCCGAACGTGGCGACCGCCAGGCGGGCCCACACCGGAGCGCCGGCGGACATGGCCACCACCAGCGCCACGCCCAGCACCAGCAGCAGGGCCTGGGTCTGCGGGATGGACAGGCCGAATTCCAGCATGTCCGGCGAGGTCAGCAGGTTGACGACGGGCAGCGGGACGAGGTCCGACAGGGTCGCCAGGTAGCTGAGCGCGGCCGTGAACGCCCAGCCGAGCGCCCACCACCCGGCGGCGCGCACGCACCTCCCGGCCTCGGGCGAGCCGGCGGGGGCGAGGGTGGCCGCGGTGAGCGTTCCGACGCAGGCCAGCGCGCACACGTCGTAGCAGAGACGGACCAGCGGCAGACCCCAGACGGTGACCGGCCCGGCGGTGGGCAGCCCGGGGATCTCCGGCTCGATCGCGCCGCCGTACCGCAGGACGACGACGAGCACCACCACGCCGGCGGCGACCGCCGTACCGGCGTACATGCGCTCCGACACCTTCATGGCGGCTCCGCCAGGCTAGGGCGCCCGCCGCCGCGAACGGCGCGATGGGGGGCAGGAGGTGCGACTCCCGAATGGTGCCACATAGGCACAAGTGCGGCCATGCATGTGCTGAGGTACGCGCTCGATCGGCCGCCGGTTCAGCCATTGCCCCTTTTCTGCGCATCTGGGAACGCGGTGGTGCGCTCTGGCAACATGGCGGCGTGTGCGTCGGCCGTCCGGTGATCCGCGCGCTGCGTGCGGCGGCGTTCACGGCTGTCTGCGTGCTCGCCTCCGCGGCCCTGTACGCGCTGGTGGCGGTGACCCGATCCCGCCGGGAGCGCTCGGCGCGGCGGTGGCGCCCCACCTGAACCGGCGCCTACGGCCTGGGCGGTCGCCAACGCGGCCGGCCGGTCCGGCGGCCGTGCGGGGCTCGGCCCATGGTGGCCAAGTGAAGACCTCGCCTGTCACCACCCTCACCGCAGAGAGCACGTGGCGTACGTCGCCTGACGGGACGAGACGAATGTCGAGGGGGCGGCGCCCGCCTGGCCCCGCGGACCAAGCTCGGGCCGGGCGGGCGTCGCCGGCATGGGGGTGCGTTACGCGCCGCGGGCGGCGTCGTAGCGGGCGATGACGTCGTTCCAGTTGATCAGGCCCCAGAGCTTCTCGACGTAGTCGGGGCGCACGTTGCGGTACTGCAGGTAGTACGCGTGCTCCCAGGCGTCGAACACGAGCAGCGGGGTGGTGTTCATGCCGACGTTGCCGTGGTGGTCGTAGACCTGCTCGACGACCAGGCGGCGACCCAGGGGCTCCCAGGCGAGGACGCCCCAGCCGGAGCCCTGCACGGTGGCGGTGGCGGTCGTGAGCTGCTTCTGGAAGGCCTCGAAGGAGCCGAAGTGCTCGGTGATCGCGTCGCCCAGCTCGCCGTCGGGGCGGTCCCCGCCGTCGGGCGACAGGTTCTGCCAGAAGATCGTGTGCAGAACGTGCCCGGACAGGTTGAAGGCGTACGTCTTCTCCAGCCCGACCAGGCCGCCGAACTCGCCCTTGTCGCGCGCCTCGGCCAGCCGCTCAAGCGTGTCGTTGGCGCCCTTGACGTACGCGGCGTGGTGCTTGGCGTGGTGCAGTTCCAGGATCTCGCCGGTGATCGCGGGCTCAAGCGCCGCGTAGTCGTAGGGCATGTCCGGAAGGGTGTACTCACCCATGATGTCTCTCCTCCAAAGCGCCTACTTGCATATATCTCGCAACAACCATAGCTGTGCAACTAGCTCGCGTCATGATCGGCATGCCGACAGCGACAGTCAGGCGACGTCGGCGATCCAATGGCGGCGGCTATCTCGGGATGCTCGTCATCGAGGTGGTCACGGCCGCCCGATCCGAGGACAGCCGTACGCCATAATGTTGCTCCTGCATATCTGTCGCAGTTGGGTGCGGACGAGGACGGGATCGCCAGTGGTCGATCAGAGCGACGCTGGGCCTGCCCCGGTTGCTGTGGAGACGTTCATGCTCCGGGCAGGGGTCGACGGCCGCTGGTTCTACCGGCGGCTCACGGCAGTGCCCGGCCCGGGAGAGAGCCCTGACGAGGTCGCGCGCCGGATCAGCGGTACATCGGCGGACGATCCCGCCACTGTCGTGCACTCGACGAGCTGGCGTCACCGGCCTGAGGGGCAGGTGGTGCTGACCTATGCCGTGTGCCCCGACCCGGCGCCCCACCTGCCCGCCGAAGAACTGCCGACCTTGGACATCGCGCGGGGCAAGGCTCCGGCGACGCCCACGCCGGAGCAGATCGACGTCGTCAACGTGGCCGGCCACGCCATTCGCCACCTGGCGTTCCTGATGGCCACGGACGCCGTGGTGCGCCGCGCTCTGTCGCGCCACCCCTCCATCGCCTCTGCCATGGAGGGGCTGGCGTGGGAACTGGCGCCCGCTCTGCAACTGGCCGGGAACGCCGCCCGCTAGCGAGTCCTGCCCTGCGCTCCCACCTCGATCGCATGTACCGCCGCGTCGTCATCCAGGTCGTCCACGTCGTCCTGATGGCCGGTGAGGAAGTCCCCGGTCGCGGCAGATGGGGCGAAGCGGCGTAGCCGCAGGCTGTTGGAGACCACGAACACCGACGACAGGGCCATGGCGGCGCCCGCGATGAGCGGGTTGAGCAGGCCGGTGGCGGCCAGCGGGAGCGCGGCGACGTTGTAGCCGAAGGCCCAGACGAGGTTGCCCCGGATGGTGGCCAGGGTGGCGCGGGCCAGGGTGAGCGCGATGGGGACCACGTCCAGGTCGTCGCGGATCAGGATGAGGTCGGCTGCGGCCAGCGCGACGTCGGTGCCGTTGCACGCCCCACGAGGTGCGCCACGGTCATGCCGGCCCCGGGACTCTCACCGTGTACGTGATCGGCATGCACCACGGCGACGGGAGCACTCCTGCTGAACAGCTCGTGCAGCAGGGTCTGGGCGCCCGCTGTCACCCCGATGACGACCTCGGGCCCGCGCTCCCGGCCGCTCAGCACGAAGGCCAGGACGAACGCCGCCACCACGCCGAGGAACAACGTCGGCGCCGCGACCGGAGCGCCGCCGGCGAGGGAATGGCCGCCCGCGGACACGACAACGCACACCGCCGCGAAGACAGCGGCGCGTGCCAGGCGCGAGACCCGTTCCAGGGCGGACTCGGCGCGCGGCCGGGCTCGCACGCGGGCGACTGCCACGGGACTGCCGACGGTGGCCGGGCACAGGGGTGAACCAAGGCGCCGTATCCCGGGCTCACCACGGCGAACACCCCGGTACGAAACGAAGGCCGCTGCTTTTCTCACTCGGCAGGGCCGGAGCCGTCACGGCGGCGCGACCACAGCCAGACTCCCGCGCCGACAGCCAAGAGCGCGGCACCCGCCCCCCACAGCCATGCGGGCGCGCCGCCCGATCCCTGTTCGGTGCCCGAGCGGGCCGTCGAGCCGGAGACCGGCGATTTCACAGGGCCGGGCGACGCGATGGAATCCGATGGGAACGGAGACGCGGTCGTCGTGCTCGGGACTGCCGTCGGAGTGGGTTCAGGGGTGGAGGTGCGCTTGGCGGTCACGGTAAAGGGGATCTCCCCTTCGATCGGGTGGCCGTCGGAGGAGACCACCCGCCAGCCGATCACGTAGGAGCCGGGCTCCAGCGGCTGGGGAACCTCGGCGAACACCTTGTGGCCCGCGGTCCGCGGAGTGCCGACGGTGACCTGCTTGCCGGCGGAGTCGTGCAGGACGACGGCGGGGAACCGCACCTGCGCGGAGTATTCCAGCTCTATCTCCTTGACCGACGCCACCTTGGCGTTCTTCGCGGGAGAGCTGCTCTTGAGCGAGTCATGCGCGAGTGAGGGAGAAGCGGTGAAGACCATCCATGCCCCGCAGGCGAGCATCACAGCCAGCAGGCTGCGGAGGAATCGCGGCGACAATGCCATCGTGAACTCCAGACAAGAATCCCGGAACGGGTCCGGGACGTACCGGAAAGGCGCTACCGAAGGCGCCTGGTCACCGGACCACGCCGGCCGCGGCCGGCGTGGTGTTCGCTGGAGGTCCGCGGAGATGGACGGCCGCCGTGCTGTCCCACGGGGAGCACGACATGGGCCGGTCGGCCGGGACGGTCCGCCGCCCGGGCGCCGGGGGCTCGGGGGCGCCGGTCAGCAGCCGGCGCGTCAACGCGAGCGGGGCTGTGCCCCAAAGGCGCAGCAGGAGCCAGAACGCGGTCTCTCCCCGGTGCAGCCACCATCCGGTCAGCCAGGCCACGGTCAGGTGGGCGAGCGGCATGCCCACGCTCGTGTGACCGTGGCCGGTGTGAAGATCCGGGATGGGGGCTGTCAGGGAGAAAAGGTCGTGCAGCGCCGCCTGGGCGGCGATCGTCGCGCCGAGCACGACGGCGCGCCCGCGTTCGCGCCCGTTGAGCGCGTACGCCAGCGCGCCCGCCCCGGCGGCGCCGGCGAGCATCACCGCCGGGGCGACGCGCGCCCCGCCGGCCAGGACGTGTCCACCCGCGGAGACGACCACGCACACCACCGCGAAGACGATGGCGCGCGCGGAGCGTAGTACCGGCTCCGAAGGAGACACATTTGTCATCATCGCAGCCCTGACATCCGCGGAGAACCCATGTCAGCCCGCCGCCCGGGAGCGGAGCCCGAGCAGGCCGTCGAGCACCAGGAACGCGGTCAGGGAGACGCCCATCAGCGGCAGGAAGTAGCCCACGGCCACGACCAGGACGGCCAGCGGGGCCAGGACACCCCAGTGCACCTGCCTCCAGCCGCCCCTCGGGTACGGCCGGCCGAAGCCGCGGGACGGACGCCGCCGCCACCACATCCGGTACCCCAGCACGATCAGCGTGATGACGCCGACGGCCAGTGCCGCCAGGAGGATCTGGTTGGCCAGGCCGAACAGCAGGCCCATGTGCCCGTCGATGCCCCATCGGGCGAGCTTGGCCGCCAGCGGGTAGTCGGCGAAGCGCAACTCGGCGGTCACCGCGCCGGAGGCCGGATCGACGGCGACCTGGTCCAGGCGGGTGGGCGCGGTCTTGTCGATCTCCTTGACCAGGTACGGCTCGCCTGGCCCGCCCGGCCAGACGATCTCCAGCGGGCCGGACAGGCCCTTGCCGGCCCCCGTCTGGGCGACCCGGTCCACGCCGACGTCAGAGGCGGCGGCGTGGTGGTGGCCCGTCGGCGCCGCATGGGAGGCGTGATCGCCGGCGGAGACGCTGATCGCCGGGGTGGCCCAGCCGAGCGCCGCGCGCAGCTCGTCGACGTTCTCGCCGGCGTACTTCGACCAGGTCAGGCCGGTGGCGGACAGGAAAAGGAGGCCGAGCACCGCCCACACGCCGACCGAGCCGTGCCAGGACAGCAGGCGGCGCGGCCCCTTGACGGTGCGGCCGGGAGTGACCAGGTCGCGCAGCCGGCGGCCGGTACGTCGGCGCCTGGCGAACCACAGGACGAGGCCGCCGACGCCGACCACCCACAGCCAGCTCGCGGCGAGCTCGCTGTAGATCCGCCCGGGTTCCCCCAGGTGCAGGGTGCGGTGCAGGCTGGAGATCCAGGCGCGCACGGGCAGCGCGCCCGAGCTGCCGTAGCTCTCCAGCGTGCCGCGCACCTGGCCGGTGGAGGGATCGACGAAGACCGCCAGCTGGGTGCTCTCGGACAGGCCCGGCACGTCGAGCAGCACCCTGGTGGTCTGGCCGGGTTCGGGAGCGGGCCGCAGCGCGGTGACCTTCCCCTCGGGATGCGCCTCGCGGGCCGCGGCGACCTGCTCGGTCAAGGGGATGTGGGTCCCGCCCGCGGGCGCGGTCAGCTCGTGCCGGTAGACGACCTGCTCGATCTGGAACGAGGCGGCGTACAGCAGCCCGGTGCACGCGGCGACGAGCAGGAAGGGGGCGATGAGGATCCCGGCGTAGAAGTGCAGCCGTAGCACCAGGGGGCGCAGCGTGGTCCAGCCCGCGCGCCGGGACGCTGTCGGCCGGGACGGTGCCGGCCGGGACGGCTCGGCGTGGCTGCGCACGTCGGTCGTGGAAGTCACGAGGTGTTTCTCCGCTCACAGGGGACGCGCACGTCGACAGGTACGCGTCCAACCAGAAGAGGGTTCAGCCGGTGAGCCGCGTCCACGCGGCCCAGCACGGCGTCGGGCGCACGGCATGACGAGCCGCGGCCCGCGATCCGGGCGACAGCCCGATCAGGTGAGGGAGAGGAACGCCGGCGGACCGCGCCGGGCGACGGCCGTGGTGAACAGGCGGGACCAGCGCCGAGCGCGGACGCGAGTCCACCGCCCAAGGCGTGGACCGGTCTCGACCTCGCCCAGGACCGGCGCCAGGGCGCGCAGGACGTCCCACAGCCAGGCCAGGGACGTGACGGCCAGATGCGCCATCATGGCCAGCGCCGACTCGCCCCGCTCCAGCCGCCAGGCCGAGCCGGCCGCCACCACGGCGTGAACCAGCAGCATGCCCAGCCCCGTGCCGTGCTGGTGCGCGGGAAGGGCGGACACCGCGGAATCGCCGCTCGCGCTGAACAGATGGTGCATGCCGTACTGCGCGGCGAAGCAGGCGCCGAGCAGCACCCCCATGCCGCGCGGGCGGGCACCGAGCAGGAACGCGCCCGCCCAGGTCAGCGCCAGCGCACCGGCCAGGGTGCCGGGCCGTACGGGGGCTCCTCCGGCCAGCCCGTGCAGAAAAGCCGACACCAGCACGCACACGACCGCGAACACCGCGGCCCGCATCACGCGCAAGAGTGGCTGACCGGCATGCATCGGGTAATCCTCCCACGCGACGTCCCCGACCTGCGGCCGAGGACCCGCGCACGTCAGAGAAGGGTGCTTGCGGCCGCCGCCGGCTGGGGGCGCCGCGCTGAACCGGGCGACTACGTGCCGCGTATCACCGTCTACAGGCGTCGGCTTGATCCGGCGGCGGGTAGGGCGCGGCAGTGGTGTGAAAGGATCTGCCCACTATGGGTCCGTTCTCGGCGGTGAGGTGGGTGCGCGCGGCGAGCTTCGCCGCCACGTGCGCCGCCTTGGCCACGCTCGGGCACCTGGCCGGTGGGGGCTTCTTCGACCCCGCGGCGGCGATGGGCGGCTTCCTGCTCATGCTGCTGCCCGCGCTGGCCGTGACCGGGCGCGAGCGCACTCTGGCCTCCATCCTGCCCGCGACGGCCGCGTCGCAGGTCGTCCTGCACACTCTGCTCGCCCAGAGCGCCGGCCAGCGGCCGGCGCAACACTGCGCGGACATGGCCGGGATGGCCCACGGGTCGCACGCTGGTTCGCCGAGCTTCGGGATGCTGCTCGTGCACGCGGCGAGTGTGGTCCTCACTTCTGTCTGGCTGCGGTGGCTGGAGGAGGGTCTGTGCGCCCTGGCACGCCAGCTCGCCGGCTGGGTGCTGCGCCCCCTCGTGGTCCTGTTCCTCATGGCGGCCGGTTGGGTCTCCGCCGGGCCGCGGGTGGTCACTCATGCGTTCGGGGACGAGAACGCGCGTATCCGGGTGTACCTCAGGCATGTCCTCGTGCTGCGTGGACCGCCTGGAGGGCCGGCCACGCCCGCAATGGCTTTGTGACCTGGTGATCCTTCGACGGCAGCTTGTGTCCTTGAGCGTGCCGTAGGGCGCCGCACGCGCGGTCCGCCATGCCTGGACGTCAGCGTGCCCGGAAGCAGACAGCTGCCCGGGGACGTGGTCCCGGCCGTGATCCTCCTGTCGCCATCTGTGGGTTCCCCGGCCCTGAGCCGGGCGCCGCCGCGCCGGTCGCCGGCATGGACGGCGGTGGCATGCGTCTGCCCAGACTCGATCCACGGAGAGCCCTGAACCCCATGAATTTGTGTCGTTCCTCCATCGCCGCCGTGGCCGCGCTAGTGGCCCTCACCGCCGCCGGTTGCGGCGCCCCCGAGGTGGTCTCCGCCGCGCCGGCGGAGACCGTCACCGCTTCCGGCGGCCGGACCACCTACCCCCTGAGCTTCGACAACTGCGGCACGCGGGTGACCTTCGCCAAGCCGCCCCAGCGCGTGCTGATCCTCAACGGCACCAGCGTGGGCGAGGTGGAGAGCTTCATCCTGCTCGGCCTGGAGAAGAACATCCTGGCCAACGCCCAGAGCTACGGCGTCTCCGACGACCCGTCCATGATCGGAAAAATCAGGGCCCTGCCGACCGGCGGCCTGACCATGAACAAGAACTTCGACGTCCCCGCCGAGCAGGTGCTCAAGCTCAAGCCCGACCTCGTGGTGTCCACCTGGTCCGGCGGGTTCGACGCCAAGCAGGGCTTCGCCACCCGCGAGCAGCTCGCGGCGGCCGGCATCACGTCACTGGTCAACCCGGTCAACTGCGCGATGGGCAAGCCCGAGGCGACGGAGGAGGAGAAGCGCGCCTACAGCAACCAGTCGATCAACTCCTCGCTGGAGTTCATCGGCCTGCTCGGCCGGGTGTTCGACGTCCAGCCGCGCGCGTTCGACCTGATCGGCAAGCTGCGCGCCCGCGTGCAGGCCGTACGGGACCGGGTGGCGGGCCGGCCCGCCAAGAAGGTCCTCATCGCCTATCCCGGCATGTCCATGATGAACGCCAACGGGCTGCCCGCCGTGATGACCGGCGGCATCTACGACGACGTGATCAAGGCCGCGGGAGGCGTCAACGCCTTCGCCGGCCAGACCGCCGACGCCACCCGCACCCTCAACAAGGAGCAGCTCGCCACCGCGCAGGTGGACGTGCTGGTGGTCGGCCTGTTCACGCCGCAGGAGAAGGAGGAGGAGGAGGCGGCCAAGCTGATGGCCGCCTACCCGCACTGGGCCGCGTCCAAGGCCAGGACCTACACACTGGTCTCCGACGGCGTCTACCTCGGCCCACTCAACGCCTTGGCGGTGGAGAAGATCTCCAAGGTGGTCCACCCCGGTGACTGACACCCTTACCGCCGCGCCGGAGACCAGAGCCCTGCCGTCCCGGCGCCCGCACCTCATCTCCGGACCCGCGACCGGGCTGCTGCTGACCGGCCTGATGGCCGGGCTCGTCGCGGCGCTGGTCGTCGGCATCTCCGTCGGCTCGGTCAACCTTCCCCTCGGCCAGGTCTGGGGAGTGGTCCGGGACCACCTGACCGGGCGGGGCGCGCAGGCCGACCCGCTGCTCAGCCAGGTCGTCTGGGACATCCGCACCCCCCGGGCGCTGCTGGCCGCGCTCTCCGGAGCCGGGCTGTCGGTGGCCGGGGTCGCCCTGCAGGCCCTGGTGCGCAACCCGCTCGCGGACCCCTACGTCCTCGGTGTGTCCTCGGCGGCGTCGCTCGGAGCCGTGCTGGTCCCGGTCGTCGGCAGCACGGCCATGGCCGGCGCCTTCGGTGTCACCGGCGCCTCGTTCGCCGCCGCGATGCTGTCGGCGCTGCTGGTCTACCTGCTGGCCCAGCGCTCAGGACGATTGCTGGACTCGTGGCTGGTGCTGACCGGGGTCGCCGTCGGCTACCTGTGCACGGCGGCCACCACGTTCGTGCAGCTCCAGCTCAACCCGACGGAGCTGCAGGGCATGATGTTCTGGCTCATGGGGAGTGTCGCCGGCGCCTCCTGGGGCGACCTGGGCGTGCCCGCCCTGCTCATCGTCGCCTGCATGGCGTGGCTGTCGCTGCAGGCCCGCGCGCTCAACGCCCTGCTGGCCGGCGAGGAGGCCGCCATCGCCATCGGGGTGCCGGTGGCCGTCCTGCGCATCGGGCTGCTGGTGGCCGGGTCGCTGCTGACGGCCACCGTGGTCAGCGTCGTCGGGGGGATCGGCTTCATCGGGCTGATGATCCCGCACATGATCAGGTTCCTCGTCGGCGCCGACCACCGCCGGGTGCTGCCGGTGTCGCTCCTGGCGGGGGCGCTGTTCCTGGTGCTGGTGGACCTGGCGGCGCGGATCGCCGACCGGCCCAACGAGCTGCCGGTGGGGATCTTCACCACCGGGCTCGGTGTGCCGTTCTTCCTGTGGCTGTTGCGCCGCCGGGCGCGTGGAGGCACCGATGCGGCTTGACCTCGAGGGCGTCAGCGCCAACATCGACGCCCGTCCCATCGTCGACGGCGTCGACCTGACGGCCGGGCCGGGGGAGTTCGTCGCGCTGGTCGGGCCGAACGGCAGCGGCAAGTCCACGCTGTTGCGGACGGTCTACCGGTCGCTGCGGCCGTCCGGCGGCGTGGTGCGGCTCGACGGGGAGGACCTGTGGCGGATGCGGCCCCGCCAGGCCGCGCTCCACCGCGCCGTGCTGCCGCAGCACAGCCAGATCGCCGAGGGGCTGTCTGTCGCAGAGGTGGTCGCCACCGGCCGCCACAGCCGCAAAGGGCCGCTCGAACGGGACAACGACACCGACCGGGCCATGGTCGTCACCGCGCTGCGACGAGTCGGCATGGACGGCGCGGCCGATCGCCTGATGACCACCCTGTCGGGCGGCGAGCGGCAACGCGTCCTGCTCGCCCGCGCGCTGGCGCAGGAGGCCCCGCTCCTGGTGCTCGACGAACCCACCAACCACCTGGACGTGGGGTCGCAGCTCCTCCTGCTGGACCTCATTCGCTCCCTCGGCCTGACCCTGCTGGCCGCGCTGCACGACCTCGACCAGGCCGCCGCCTACGCCGACCGGGTCGTCGTCCTGCGCGACGGCAGGGTCGCCGGGCACGGGCCGCCCCTGGAGGTGCTGACCCCCGCCTTCATCGAGGAGGTCTTCGGCGTCCGCGCCCACGTCGGCCCCCACCCCATCACCGGGCGCCCGCACATCGCCGTGGCGTCGCCGAGCGTCATCGACCAAGAGAGGTGAGCATGCACATGCGCGACAGGCTTGCCGGTCTCTGACGATCCGCACGGCCCCGGCCCGGAACTCCGGATCATCGGGCTGGGATATCGATGATCTGGTACAGCCGTCGGGGTCGAGCCCGCCCATCGAATCAGTAGCGTCTGTCCAGGGATTCGTCACGGCGGGGGCAGCCTGAGGGCACATGGCCCTGGAAATCATTGGCAAGCGATGACAGCGAACGAAAGCGTAATCGCACATCACCCGCAGGACAGGGCGAATTCGTGCGGGTAAGGACCACGCGAGATCAGAACCAGGCCTCGCCTCGTCTGAGCTGGGGGCGAGGGGCAGGCGCTCGACCCGGCCCGTGTCGCGGGCCGAAAGAGCTGGACTTTGTCCCATACACTCTTCGCACATGCGATTAAGATTGATCTTTATCCTTTTCGCCCTCTACGCCATCGCCGCTGCACCCGCGTTCTTCCCAGGAGATGGGCGAGTGATCGTGCAGCCTGCGGCCAACGACGCGGTTGAGGTCTACTTCACGCCGGTCGATCTCGTACTGCTCAGGTCCTACGAGGGCATCGAGCCGTTCAGTCGCGCTTTGGAGATCGCTCAGCAGCGGGCCGAGACCTATCCGCACGATCTTGCTCCGCCGTACATCCTGCACGAGCCGTACCGGCTCGTCGCACCATACGTCACCGCGCGCGGACGCGAACTGGCGACGAGCTGCCTGCCGGCGCGGCCTGTCGCTCCCCGGGATGGAGTCCCGGATCCGAACTGACCGGCCGGACCGGGGATCAGTCGCAGGCGCCCGGGGAGCGGTCGGCGGGCGGGCACCACGCCTGCAAGACCTGCAGGTCGCTCAACGCCCGTCCGATGCGAGCCGGACGGCCGATGGCGTTCTCCGCGATGCGCGGTGAAGGCGTTACCGGGCGGGCCTGCGGGTGACGAACACGTACTCGCGGCTGTCCTCGGTGAACGGCTCGCCGGCGAACCCCCCGTACAGCGCCTCCACCTCCAGCCCCGCCACGTCGATCAGCCCGAGCCACTCGTTCTTCGTCGCCCACCAGGACGAGCTCGTCGACCCGTCGTCCAGCACGAGATCGATCCGGTTGTCGCCCACGGCGAAGCGAGTCGTGTGCGGCACCGGCTCCGACTGCCGCGTCCCGTCGAAGCGGGCGGCGATGTGGTGGTCGAAGGCGAGGGCGTTCCAGGCGAAGCGGCCCCCCGGGCGCAGCGCCGCGGCCACCCGCTCGAAGACGCGGCGGCGGTCGGCCCAGGTGGGCAGGTGCTGCAGCGACCGGAACGGGCAGTAGACCAGCGCCGCCGGCTCCTCCAGGGTGAGCTCGCGCATGTCGCCCTCGCGCAGGTCGAGCCGGACGCCCTGCTCGGCGGCGTGCGCGCGGGCCTGTTCGAGCATCGCGGGTGAGAGGTCGACGCCGATGACCCGCCGCCCGGTCGCCCGCGCGACGGGAACGGCGACCCGCCCGTTCCCGATCGCCAGCTCGACGAGCGGCCCGTCCGCCTCCCTGGCGAGGGCGACGTAGAAGGCGATGTCGGCCGCCATGTGGCCCGACCATTCCGCATATCGATGCGCGAACGCCTCGTCCCAGGTAGATGTCATGCCCTTTTCCTCCGAACAGTCGCACTTTTCGACACCATGGGAGAATTCGACTATGCCTATCGACCCCCACCTTCTCGCACTCTTCAGCGTCACCACGATCATCGCGATGATCACACCGGGGCCGGACATGCTGTTCGTGCTGGGATGCGGGATGCGCGGCGGCCCGCGGGCCGGCCTGCTCGCCACCGCGGGCGTGGCGACCAGCGAGGCCATCCACGTCGCCGTGGCGGCCGCGGGCCTGGCGGCGCTGTTCGAGGCGGTGCCGGTCGCGTTCACCGTGGTGCGCATCGCGGGCGCCGCGTACCTGATCCACCTGGGTGTCCAGGCCATCCGCAAGCGCGACGACAGCCCCATGGATGTGGCGGTGGGCGGCGGCAGCATCACGGGGCGGCGGGCGTACCTGAGCGGGCTGATGACCAACCTGCTGAACCCGAAGATGGTGACCTTCACCATCGCCTTCCTCCCGCAGTTCATCAACCCGGGCCTGGGCCAGGTGTGGCTGCAGTTCGCGATTCTCGGGGTCATTCTCATCGCGCTGGAGTTCCTCGTGGACGGCGCGGTCGGCGTCCTCGCCGGCCGCATCGGCGGCTGGCTCCGCCACCGCCGCGCCGCCCGCCGCCGCATCGACGTCGCCACGGGCGGCATCTTCGTCGGGCTGGGCGTGAAGCTGGCGCTGGAGCGGTGATGGCGGCGCGCGGAAAATGAGTGGCGGCGGGGCCGCCGGTGGGAGTGCACTGGAGCGACCGTTTCCCGAGGGAGTCTGCTCACAGTGATCGCCGTCTCGGCCGCCTCCGGCGCGCTCGGCCGCCTCGTCATCGACCGTCTGCGCGCGCGGGTGGAGGTGGTGGCGGTGGTCCGCGATCCCGTACGCGCCCCGGCGGGCGTCCCGGTACGGCGCGGCGACTACGACGACCCGGCGAGCCTGCGCGCCGCCTTCGAGGGGGTCGAGCGCCTGCTGCTGATCTCCTCCCCGGAGCTCGACACCCCCCGCAGGATCGCCCAGCACCTGGCCGCCGTGACCGCCGCCGCGGACGCCGGCGTCGGCGCCATCGCCTTCACCAGCTTCCTGGGCGCCGACACCGCAGCCACCGGCCTCACCGAGGCCTATCACGCGACGGAGCAGGCCATCCTCGCCACCGGCCTGCCGTACACGTTCCTGCGCCACCCCTTCTACAGCGACGCGTTCCTGCCGCGGGTCACCGGCGGAGAGCTCAGGAGCAGCACCGCCGGCCGCGGTCTGAACACCGCGTTCCGCTCCGACCTGGCCGAGGCCGCCGCGAACGTGCTGGAGAGCCGGGCCCACCTCGGCCGCGCCTACGACTTCACCGGTCCGCTCTGGAGCCACCCCGAGGTGGCCGAGGCCCTGGGCGTCGCCTACCGCGAGGTGCCGGACACCGGCCCCGGCCCGATGAGCTGGATCAACGGCCGGATCCGGGCGGGGGAGCTGGAGCGGCAGACCCCCGATCTGGAGGCCGTGCTCGGCAGGCCCGCCGAGACGGTCGTCTCCCGCCTTCTCGCGGGGTCCGTACATGACGCCTGACCTGTGTCACGTCGGTGGTGAAGTCGCCGGCCGAGGCATCCGTGCACCCGCGGACGGCGCGCCCGAGGGGTTCTGCCGCAGGCTCGGGTGCGAGCTCATGGGGGAGACGAGCGGCGACCAAGCGGTCGGCGTACCGGCCGTGTGACGGTGTGCGCGTACTCTTGATCGGGTCGCCGAGCGCGCGACCGCAGAAGGGATCGCGGGCATGCGGCGTTACTCACGTGTCGTGGTCAAGCTCAGCGGCGAGGCACTCTCGGGAGAGGCCGGCTGGGGCACCGACCCGGCGAGCCTGGCCCAGCTCGCCGACGAGATCCTCTCGGTCCACGACCTCGGCGTGCAGATCGCCGTGGTGATCGGCGGCGGCAACTACTTCCGCGGCCGCATGGCCGAGGGCTGGGGCATCGGCAGGGCCGAGGCCGACAACATCGGCATGCTCGGCACCGTCATGAACGCGTTGATGCTGCGCGGCGTGCTGACCGCCCGCTCGGAGACGGACGTCCGGGTCATGACGGCCGTGCCCATGCAGAGCGTGGCCGAGCCGTTCATCCGGCTGCGCGCCGACCGGCACCTGCGTCGCGACCTGATCGTGCTGCTCGCCGGCGGCATCGGCCAGCCGTACGTCACCACCGACTATCCCGCCGTGCAGCGAGCCCTCGAACTCGACGCCGACGCCCTGCTGGTGGCCAAGCGAGGTGTGGACGGCGTCTACGACAGCGACCCGAACCTCAGCCCGGACGCCGAACGCTTCACCAGCCTCACCTACCGGGAGGCGCTGGCCGCCGGGGTGCGGGTCATGGACGAGAGCGCGTTCGTGCTCGCCAACGAGCAGGGCCTGCGCATGCACGTCTTCGACGTCGCCGCGCGGGGCGTCATGCGGGCGATCTGCGAGGGCGAGGACATCGGCACCCGCATCACCACCGACGACCCGGCGCCGCCCGCCTAGTACCGGGTGACCGCCATGTGCATTCGCCAGGCCCTGGGCGTCCTTCCGGAGACGAACCAGGCAGGAAATTCGGCACGCTGAGGATGTCGAGAATGCTCTCCTGGCTCCGTCCCAGGGACATCAGCGGCCACTACGGGCCGCCGCGGACGGAGGAGAGCCACCATGATCCCGCACGAGATCGCCGAGATCCTGAACCGGCCGATCAGCCAGGAGCTGCTCGCCCGCGACCTGACCCGCCTCGCCTACATCGCCAAGGACGGCACCCCCCGCAACGTCCCGATCGCGTTCACCTGGAACGGCTCGGAGATCGTCATGTGCACGACGAAGAACGCCCCGAAGCTCCCGGCCCTGCGCGCGAAC
Source organism: Nonomuraea sp. NPDC005501 (assembly GCF_040605905.1). NCBI lineage: Bacteria > Bacillati > Actinomycetota > Actinomycetes > Streptosporangiales > Streptosporangiaceae > Nonomuraea > Nonomuraea sp. NPDC005501. The sequence continues at coordinate 111,769 of NZ_JBEXDT010000010.1, forward strand.
CCGGCGGTCGCCCTGACGATCGACACCGAGGAGCACCCGCCCAAGATCCTGCTGATCCGCGGCCGGGCCGAGCTGGACGTCGTCGACGGCATCCCGGACGAGTACCTCCAGATGAACGGCAGCTACCAGATGACGCCCGAGCAGCGGGTCGAGTGGGAGGCGGAGGTGCGCTCGCTCTACGACGGCATGGTGCGGATCGTGGTCACCCCGACGTGGGCCAAGCTGATCGACTTCGAGACGACCCTGCCGAGCGCGGTCGAGGAGCTCGTCCGGGCGCGCGAAGAACGCCGGAGCGCCTGAGCGGGACCCGCGCACACAGCCGCCGGAAAAAGATTCACGGCGGGATGTCGAGAACCCGCGCGCGACTCCGTCCCCGCACTGAACACCGGCCACAATGGCCGTACCGCTCAAGGGAGAACACGATGGCCAAGTACCTGCTCCTCAAGCACTACCGGGGCGCGCCGGCAGCGGTCAACGACGTGCCGATGGACCAGTGGACGCCGGAGGAGGTCACGGCCCACGTGCAGTACATGCGGGACTTCGCCGCCCGGCTCGAGAGCACCGGCGAGTTCGTGGACAGCCAGGCGCTCTCCCCGGAGGGCACGTTCGTCCGCTACGACGGTGAGGGGCGTCCGCCGGTCACCGACGGCCCGTTCGCGGAGACCAAGGACCTGATCGCCGGCTGGATGATGATCGACGTCGAGAGCTACGAGCGGGCGCTCGAACTGGCCGCCGAGCTGTCCGCGGCCCCGGGCGCGGGTGGCCGGCCGATCCACGAGTGGCTCGAGGTGCGTCCGTTCCTGTCCGAGCCCCCGACCATCACGGAGTGACGAACGGTGGACGAGTCCCTGCTGCGGACGCTCACCCCCACGGTGATCAGCGTCCTCGTCCGTCGCGGAGCCGGCTTCGCGGCGGCCGAGGACGCCGTGCAGGACGCCCTGATCGAGGCCGTACGCGTGTGGCGGGACGACCCGCCGCGCGACCCCAAGGGCTGGATGGTCACCGTGGCGTGGCGCAAGTTCCTCGACGCGGCCCGCGCCGACACCTCCCGGCGGCACCGCGAGGTCTTCGTCGAGGCCGAGCCCGTGCCCGGCCAGGGCGAGATGGCGGACGACACGCTCCAGCTGTACTTCCTGTGCGCGCACCCGTCCCTGACCCCGGCCTCGGCCGTCGCCCTGACGCTGCGCGCGGTCGGCGGCCTGACCACGCGTCAGATCGCGCAGGCCTACCTCGTGCCGGAGGCGACCATGGCCCAGCGCATCAGCCGGGCCAAGCGGACCGTCTCCTCCATCCGGTTCAACCAGCCCGGTGACGTGGCCACGGTGCTGCGCGTTCTCTACCTCGTCTTCAACGAGGGATACTCCGGCGACGTCGATCTCGCCGCCGAGGCGATCCGGCTCACCCGCCAGCTCGCGGCCAGAACCGGGCACGAGGAAGTGGCGGGGCTGCTCGCGCTCATGCTGCTCCACCACGCGCGGCGGCCGGCACGCACGGCTCCCGACGGGAGGCTCGTCGCTCTCGCCGAGCAGGACCGCAGCCTGTGGGACACCCGCCTGATCGCCGAGGGCGTGGACGTGCTGCAGGCCGCCCTCGCCCGCGACCGGCTGGGCGAGTTCCAGGCCCAGGCCGCCATCGCCGCGCTGCACGCGGACGCCCGCGCGGCCGAGGAGACCGACTGGGTGCAGATCGTCGAGTGGTACGACGAGCTGGTCCGCCTCACCGGCAACCCGGTGGCCCGCCTCAACCGAGCCGTCGCGGTCGGTGAGGCCGACGGCCCGCGGGCCGGCCTGGCCGCCCTGGCGGAACTCGACCCGTCCCTGCCCCGCCACACCGCGGCCGCGGCGTACCTGCACGAGCGCGATGGTGACCTGGTGACCGCGGCACGGCTCTACGCCGAAGCCGCCCGATCAGCGCCGAACCTCCCCGAACGCGACCACCTCACCCGGCAGGCCGCCCGACTCAACGCGAAACTCCGGGGTTGAGCGGTCCCCTCAAGGTCTGAACGTCGGTCCAGGACACCCGCGCATGGACGGAATCAGACGTGCAGGGTGGGCCGGTACGTCAGCTCCTGGGTGTGGCCGTCGAGCGTCCGGCTCTCGATCAGCTCGAGGTCGAAGTCGGCCCCACCCTGGAAGATCGGGTCCACTCCGGTCCGACCGGTGATCACGGGGAAGAGCGTCACCTGGACACGGTCCACCAGACCGGCGGCCATCAGCGCCCGGTTCAGCGACAGGCTGCCGTGCGAGCGCAACGGCACCTCGGACTCCTCCTTGAGCCGGGCGACGATGTCGACGGCGTCGCCGCTCACGACGGTCGCGTCCGGCCAGTCGAGCGGTCCTCGCAGCGTGGTCGACACCACCGTCGCCGGCAGGTTCCTCATCCGGGTGACCCATGGGTCACGGGCCTCGGACTCCTCGGTGCTCGAGGCCAGCATCTGCGCGTGTGCCCGATACGTGTTGGCCCCGAAGACCATCCGCTGCTCCTTGTCGTACAAGGCGAGGCGGTGGTCGAGCAGCTCGGGGCCTTGCTTGCCCCAGTAGCCGCCCCAGTCGCCGCTGTGGGCGCCGAAGCCGTCGAGGCTGGTGAAGACGTCGAAGGTGTAGGTAGCGGTCATGCTGCTCTCCTCGAACGCGGTCGATCGGGTGTGGACACGGACTGCGAACCACGGCGAAAGGATGGTCGTCTGGTCGACGACATCACCTGCCGGAGACGAGCTCGGCGAGGTGGTGCAGCGAGTTGGCCAGATGCTCGGGGCCGAACGGGGGGAACCGGATGTACTCCCGGCGGAACTGCGGCACCGCCGACCAGTCGTAGGTGAGGGTGACCTCAGTCTCGGACGGACCGAGCGGCGTAAGGTCGTAACGCCAGATCCAGCCGCCGAGCTCCAGCTGACCGTCGTCCTTCTCGTACCCGGTGAGCCAGCCGATGGCGCGCGGCGGGTCGAGCACCACGACCTGGTTGGCCGTCCTGTAGTCACCGGCCGGGTGCTTGGCGTAGTGCATGTCCATCCGGAAGATCTGCCCCACCTCGGTCAGCGGCGCCCGGTCGGCGGCTTCCTGAACCCAGCCGGTGCCATCGATCGCCGCATGGGTCGTCGGGTCCGCCAGCACCGCGAACACCTTCGCGGCGGGCACGGCGACGGTCAGTGTGGCGCTCACGTTCTCCTGGTCCACGGTGTGCACGCTCCTTGTCATCCCATCTCCGGTCTTCCGCCCCGGGCGCGTCCGTCGCGTCCGCAGGACGGTTTGTTCGGGTCCGTCGGTCATCGTGGTCGTGCCGCTGGGTACTGCTTCACGGCGAACTACTCGAAGGGGATCAGGCGGACAGGCGGCGGGCGACGGCCGGGATCACGATCGCGGCGGCGACCACGTGCGTCAGCATCAGCAGCGCCTTCGTGGCCGCGGACGCGTCCGCGAGCACATCGGGTACCAGTGACAACGCGGCGAGCACGATCGTGATGCGGACGAACGCCGCGCGCGGGCGGCGGGCCGAGCGGGCCAGCACCAGGGCCAGCACCAGGCCCACCACGGAGAAGATGACGGTCAGCAGGGCGAACCCGGAGACCGGGATCGGCACGCCGCCGACAGCGAGGCTGATCCCGGCGAAGTCACCCGCCGCGGCGAGGGCCGCGGTCGCCGCGGCGGCGACGGCCGCGGCGGCCAGGCCGCCGATGATCAGCGGCTTCGCGGGAGCGGTGGTGGTGACGGTGGTGGGGACTGACATCGTGGGCCTCCCTTGTGTGGCGACCGGCCGTTGCCGGTCTCTCACCTTGGCTACGAACGAGCTCGACGCCATCCGACACCACCACCGGAAAAAATCAGAAGACGCCACGAAGGAGGGACCGACCCCACCAGTTCGGTGGCTGAACACCATGGCGCGCAGCCGGCTGTTCGCCGAGTTCGACGCCGTGGTGTGCCCGATCACGCCGACGCCCGCGTTCCCGCACGACCACAACCCTCCATCCGTTGGAACGGGGCAGCTTGACCGGGAATCCGCACCATGGCTCCGTCAGAGTGACCTGCTCGCCTTGATGTACTCGCTTCCAAGGACAGGCAGGAGAGCCAGGGCGTCGGCGCCAGGGGATCCTGGCGGTGCGCTGTAGAGAACGAGGCGCTGGTCGCGGTCGGTGAGCGTGAGCGAGTCGCAGTCGACGGTGATCTCCCCGACGACCGGGTGACGGAACGTCTTCGTGAGCGTCGGCGCGGCGTGCACGTCGTGCCGCTCCCAGAGGCGGGCGAAGTCGGGGCTGGCGTCGCGGAGCTCGTCGACGAGTTCGGTCACCGCGGGGTCGGACTGGTACCGGGCGAGGGTGGACCGGAGCTCCATGACGACGTGGTGCCGGAACTCCGCGGCGTCGGAGATGCCGTACGGCGTCGCCTCGCCGCGCGCCGAAGTGAGGAATGCCCGGCGCGCGAGATTGCGGTCCTTGGGCGCGAGCTCGGCGAAGTCCTCCATGAGCGCGGCGGCGAGGTCGTTCCACGCGAGCACCTCGAACGTGGCCGACGTGACGATGGCGGCCGTCTGCGGCAGCCGTTCGAGGAGCGCGAGGATGCTCGGGCGGACGTCGCGCCGATGCAGCCCGGTGCGGCTCGGCGCCGTACCGGCGAGGACGTGGAGGTGGTCGGACTCGGCGTCCGTGAGCCGCAGCGCGCCGGCGATCCCGGCGAGGACCTCGCCCGACGGTCGCGGCGCCCTGCCCTGTTCGAGCCGGACGTAGTACTCCGTGGAGATGTGCGCGAGGACCGCCACCTCCTCACGGCGGAGACCCGGGGTCCGGCGTCGCGGGCCCGCGGGCAGGCCTACGTCCTGCGGCCGGAGCCGCTCGCGACGGCTGCGGAGGAACGCCCCGAGTTCCTGTTTGTCCATATCTCAAGTGTGCACGCTGTGCGGCGACAGATCCTGGTACTGCCTGTGCCTGCATCCGGTCCGGTGGCCGACCCGACACTGTCGTCATGACGAACAACATCGACATCGCACCCATCGGCCTGCTCACCGGCAAGGTGGTGTTCATCACCGGCGCCAGCCGCGGCATCGGGGCGGCCGCGGCCCGGCTCTTCGCCCGCGAGGGTGCCGCCGTCGTGCTCGCCGCCCGTAGCACCGACGCCCTGCAGCTGATCGTCACCGAGATCCGCGCCGAGGGCGGCGCCGCCGACGCCGTCACCCTGGACCTGGCCGACCGTGCGAGCATCCGCGCGGCGGTCGAACGCGTCGAGGAGTTGCACGGACGGCTCGACGGCGCGTTCAACAACGGCGCGGTGATCCAGCACCCCGGCCCGCTGGACACCACGAGCGACGAGGACATCGACGAGCAGTTCGCGGTGAACTTCCGGGCGCACTGGACCGCCATGACCGCCGAGGCCGCACTCATGCGACGGAACGGTGGCGGGGCGATCGTCAACACCTCGAGCATCGGCAGCCGCCGCGCGAACCCCGCCCTCCCCGCATACGGCGCCATGAAGCGTGCGCTCAACAGCATCACCGAGACCGCCGCGGTGAGCTGGGCTCGTGAGGGCATCCGGGTCAACGGCATCACCCCCGGCGGCACCGCCACGGAGATGATCGACGCGTGGGAGGCGGCGACCCCCGGCATCCTCGAGCACGTGAAGGGATCGATCCCGCTCGGACGGATGGCCGAGCCCCGCGAAGTCGCCGAGGTGGCGGCGTGGCTGCTCAGCGACCGGGCATCGATGGTGACCGGCGCGATCGTGCCGGTGGACGGCGGCGCCGGCGCCTGAAACCTGCCGGCCGGTCTCGCCACCACGCCCGCGCCCGTAGCAGTGCATCGGTCAGAATGTTGGCGGTGAGCGAGAGGACATGAGGGAGGCATGTGGACGACAGCGGGTCGTTGAACCAGCTCATGAATCGCCTGGAAGGGGTGGTGGGCGAGCTACGAGGGATTCCCGTCGACGTCGAGCGGGTCGATGACGATGCGCTCGTCCGGCAGCGGATCGCGGAGGTGGTCCCGGCGGCCGGCGAGCTGCGGGCCATGCACCCTTGGGGCGCGATGGACAAGGGCTCTGACGAGCACAAGAGCAGGCGCGCGGTACTCGACGCGCTGGAGCGTGGCATGAGGATGCGCACGATCATCCACATGAGCGTGATGGACGACCCGCGCAAGGCAGCCCGGATCAGGCAGTTGCATGCCTCCGGTGACCTGCACCGGATCGTCGACGAGCCGATTCAGCAGGTGCTCATCTTCGACCGCGCCGTGGCGTTCCTGCGGATGACGCCCTTCGCGTACGCGCCGGGCACTCTGGTGATCAGGCAGCAGAGTCTCCTCACCGCCCTCATCGACCTGTTCGAGCGGACCTGGGACAGGGCCAGGGAGGTCGACGAACCCACGCACCGGCTGAGTGCCCGCGAGCGGGAGGTGCTCGCTCTGATCGCGGAGGGGCGCTCCAACAGCGCCGTCGCGCGCGCCCTCTCGATCACGGAGGCGGCCGTCGGCAAGCACGTGGCCAGCGTGTTCGCCAAGCTCGAGCTGCCCGAGACCCCTGACGACAACCGGCGGGTGCTGGCGGTGCTCGCTTACCTGCGCGGCACGGTGAGGTAGGGCCAAGCCGACCACGTTCTCGCCCCAGCCCCCATGCGGGCGCAATCCGGGGCGCACTTCAATGACGTCATGCAACGAATGAATGGATTACTGGTCGGCGCGGTCTTCGGCGCGGTCTTCGTCATCGTGAACGCGCAGAGTCCGCTGAACACCGTGACCGTCAACCTGCTGCGGGCAGCCGCCTGCCTGGCGGCCGCGAGCGTCATCGGCATGTGGTTCGTCTCCGCCCGGAGAGAGCCGTCCACCGCGGGACGGCAGCGGAACATGTTCAGCCGCGGCTACCTGATCGTCGTCGCCGCCGAGGCGATCCTGCTCTTCGGCGGGCTCCGGATGCTGGCCGCCCTGGGACGACCTGAGCAGGCCAACGTGGGGTGGGTGGCCTTGGTGGTGGGGGTGCATTTCATCGCGTTGGCGCCGATCTGGAAGGACTGGAGCATCGCCGTACCCGGCGTGGTTCTCACCTTGCTCGGCGCCGTGGGCCTGGTACTGGCGTCGACGGACGCCGTCGCCTGGGTGTCGTTCGTCAGCGGCGTGTTGTCCGGGGTGGTGCTCCTGACCGGGGCCGTCGCCTTCGGCTGGCGCGCTGTGGCGACTCGGGCAGCACAGGCGTCATGAGCACGGCCGCGACCTCCTGGCGCGACGCCTCGGCCGGTGAAGGAGCACGGCGGGACAGCGAGCAACGGTGAGAGTTCGTCGTCGCGCGCTGTCGCAGGCGTTGGCCGGGGTGTCGTGGGCGCCGGCCGAGCGGCCCGCGCCTGGTGTGGTCAGTTGGACGCTGTGTGGTGTTGGCGGAGTTCTTCGTTGATGCGCAGGGCCTCGGCGAGCTGATCTTCCAAGATGATGATGCGGCAGGCCGCCTCCAGGGCGGTGCCGGCATCGACGAGTTCGCGGGCGCGGGCGGCCAGGCGCAGCTGGTAGCGGGAGAAGCGGCGATGGCCGCCCTCCGAGCGCAGCGGCTCGATCAGCTTGGCGGCGCCGAGACTGCGCAGGAACGCCGGGGTGACACCGAGAATCTCGGCGGCCCGGCCCATGCTGTAGGCAGGGTAGTCCTCGTCGTCGAGCCGGAGCTCGGGACTGTCACCTGAGGCGCCGACCGGCTCGTCGCTCTGGCGGGGCCGGTCTCGCCTGAAGGTGGTGGCCAATGCCTGGTGGGTTCGCTCCATTCAACCTTCCCGAACGCGGACAGGGGCCCCGGCGCCATGCTGCGCCGGGGCCCGAATGAGGTTTAACACCATCCACCGGCTTTGAGGCCGGTTCACTTGCTCCGCATCTGCCTGCCCGTAGGGGCGGGACGCGGGGATCGCGTAAGCGTGACCGTAGACCACCGTCCTGTTCGTGGAGCTGCGGTACCCGTGCGGCGCCTTGCGGCCGGCGACGGGCGATCCTGATGGCGTTCAACACTCCTTTCCGTTTTTATTCGTACGTCGACACCTCGACAGCTGTGCCGACTTCGAGCAATGGCAGCGCGTCCACCGCCCCGGCCCTTCCTGCAACCGCACTGGCCGCGGCAGTCCGACCTTCTGCCTACTTCTCACTTCCAGCTTGCAGTCCACGTTCGTCCGGGCAGTTCGTCGTCGTGCTCGTACTGCGCTGCCCTCGTGGATCCGTCCCTTGCGATGTCAGAAACTCTACCCCCACCCAACGCGGATGTCTACAGCGACGGATGCAGATTTTCTTACTCGCGAAGGCGAGAACGCTGCCAGGCTTGGCGCATGTCCCGCGATCTTCGGTTGCGAGCCATCTTCGACCAAGCGGCTGCCTTCTATCAGGACGCGCGCCCCGACTACCCGGCGGTGCTGTACTCCGACCTCCTGGCAGTCACGGGGGTCGCGCCGGCCGCGCACCTGCTCGAAGTCGGATGCGGTCCGGGGAAGGCCACGCTGCCCCTGGCACGGATGGGCTTCCGGATCACCGCGGTCGAACTCGGCGACGCCCTGGCGGCGGAGGCACGGCACCGGCTCGCTGGATTCGCCGGCGTCTCCGTGATCACGTCGTCGTTCGAAGACTGGGAACCGCCGGCCGGGGCCCACTTCGATCTCCTCTACGCGGCCACGGCGTGGAAATGGGTGGACCCGAAGGCCAAGTACGCGAAAGCGGCCGCCCTTCTCGCCCGGGGCGGCCACCTGGCCGTATGGAACGCCGACCACGCCTTTCCGGCAGGCTTCGACCTCTTCTTCGCTGAGATCCAGGAGATGCGCCGCCGCCTCGCCGCACGCTCGGACGGAACGCTCACCCGCCACTGGTCGGCCGTCCTCACCGCCGGCCGACGCCTGTGACCTTGGGGGTAGAGGTGTCCCCGGTGCTCAGGAGCCGGCCGCGGGTGGTTCAGGTCAGGGCGAGGAGGGTGACGGCGACGGCGGCGGCGCCCAGGCCGGCAAGCTGGCCGCGGCCGATGCGTTCGGCGAGCACGCCGCGGGCGAGCAGGACCGTGCCGGCCGGGTAGAGGGCGACGATCACGGCGACGACGGCGAGGTCCCCGCTGCGGGCGGCGAGCAGGAACAGCAGGTTCGCCACGGAGTCCAGTACGCCCGCGGTCGCTGACATCGCGTACGCGGGCCGCTCGGAGCCCAGCCTGCGGTGCATCAGCCCGGCCGCGGTCAGGGTGACAGCCGAGGCGACCGCCCGGCCCACGATCAGCGGAGCCACCCCGCTGTCCGGCGGCGCCTGGTGCAGAAAGACGAGCTGAAGGGCGATGGCGGCGCCCGCGCCGAACGCCAGCAGCAGCGCAGTCCGTGAGGGGCGCGTCGAGCCCGCGCCGTGACCGGCGCTGACCAGAACCACCGCCGCCAGTGCGAGCGGCAGGCCCACCAGTCCGGTGGCGGACAGGTGCTCGCCCTGGAGCAGGCCCACGCCGACGGGCAGCACGGCCGACACCAGCGCGGTCACCGGCGACAGCACGTTCATCGGACCGATCGCCAGAGTGCGGTAGAGCAGGGCGAACGCGGCGGCCGAGGCGACCCCCGAGGCGGCGCCCCAGCCGAGGGCCGCAGGGCTGAACGAGGCGCCGAGGGCCGGCCACAGCAGCAGCTCGACCACGAGGCTGGCCGGGGCGGCGATCATCACGGTGCGCAGCACATGAGCCTTGCGGGCGCCCAGGCCGCCGAGGAAGTCGGCGCATCCGTATGCGAGTGAGCTGCCCAGGGCGAGCAGGAGAGCGAACACAACAGACCTCACCATCAATGGAACGACCACAGAGTACAATCAATCGACCGGTATGTGCCAATCGAACGACCGCACGGTGCATCGAAATGGTCCATTGCGAGGATGGTGATCAGATGGCCGAGACGGCCGCAGCCCTGCGGACGGTCGCGCACAACGTCAGGGCGGCGCGCACCCGCGCGGGCCTGTCCCTGGAGGAGCTCAGCCGGCGCGCCCAGGTCAGCAAGGGAGCTCTGGTCGCGCTGGAGAAGGCCCAGGGCAACCCCAACCTGGCCACCCTGGTCCGGCTGGCCGACACCCTCGGCATCTCGGTGTCCGCCCTGATGCAGGGGCCGTCCGAAGGTCGCGTCCGCGTCGTGACCGCCGAGGCCGTGGCACCACTGTGGACGGGCGAGCGGGGCAGCGAGGCCCGGCTCATGCTGACGACCTCAGGGCCGGCCCCGGTCGAGGTCTGGCGCTGGAGACTGGAACCGGGCGAGGAGTACCCCAGCCAGCCCCACCACGCCGGAGTCGTGGAGACCGTCAGCGTCATCTCCGGCCGGATGACCCTGGTCGTCGACGGCACCGAGCACACCGTCGAAGCCGGGCAGACCGCCACGTTCAACGGCGACGCCTCGCACACCTACCGTGGCTCGGGCACCGAAACCTGCACTTTGATCATGACCGTCCATCTGCCGCCCGGCCCCGGCGCGGGCCCGTCGGAAGCCGTCCGCCGGGCGTGAACCGCCGGCCACCGAGTGGAAGGCAGGCCGCCGGCGGGCCCACGCGGGCC